>JALTNO010000001.1 GCA_027000645.1 Paracoccaceae bacterium
GAAGTATCCCGGGGGGTGAGGCCCGCGAGGGCCGAGGGGGGCAGCGCCCCCCTCCCCGCACCCGACATCACCGCCCGCCCCGGCGCGGCCCTTTTCCCGTCGATCTCGCCCATTCAACTTTTCCTTGCATCGCCCGACCGCCCGTCTAACCTGCCGCCCGATGCCGGGCGGAACGGAGGCGACGATGCGCAGGTTCGGGAAATGGCTGGGGCGGGCGCTGCTGGCGGGAATCGTGATCGGGGCAATCATATTCTTCGGTTTCCTGCCCGGCTATGTGGAGGATCAGCGCAACCCGGTGCGCCCGCACGATCCCTGGCCGGTGTCCGAGCGCGCCCGCGCGCTGCACGAAAGCCTGACCATCGGCGACTGGCACGCCGATCCGCTCTTGTGGAGCCGCGACCTGACCGAACGCGGCAGCCGCGGACAGGTGGACATCCCCCGCCTGATCGAAGGCAACGTGGCGCTGCAGGTCTTTACCGCGGTGACCAAGTCGCCGGCGGGGCTGAACTATGAAAACAACGACCCTGATGCCTTCGACAACATCACCCTGCTGGCCATCGCCCAGCGCTGGCCGCTGCGCGCCTGGGGGTCGCTTTTCGAACGCGCCGCCTTCCAGGCCGACAAGCTGGCCGATTTCGAGGCCCGCTCGGGCGGGCGGCTGAAGATCATCCGCTCGCGCGCCGACCTTGAGGCGGTTCTGACCGCGCGCAAGGCCGGCAGGCCCGTGGTCGGCGCATTTCTGGGCATCGAGGGGGCGCACCCGCTGGAAGGCGACATCGCCAATCTCGACCGGCTGGTGGAAAAGGGCTACCGGGTGATCGCGCTGCAGCATTTCTTCGACAACGAGCTGGGCGGCACGCTGCACAGCCGGGCCAATCTGGGGCTGACCGATTTCGGCCGCCAGGTGGTGCGCGAAGTGGCCGCGCGCGGGCTGGTGCTGGACGTGGCCCATTCCTCGATCCCGGTGGTGGAAGAGGTGCTCGGGATGGTCGACATGCCGGTGGTGCTCAGCCATACCGGGCTGCGCTCGCGCTGCGAGACGCGGCGCAACATTCCCGACGAGCTGATGCGCCGCATCGCCGCCACCGGCGGGGTGATCGGCATCGGCTACTGGAAGGAGGTCACCTGCGACGACAGCCCCGCCGGCATTGCCGCAACCGTCAAGGCGGCGATCGCGGCGGTGGGCGAGGACGCGGTGTCGCTGGGGTCGGATTTCGACGGGGCGGTCGAAACCAGCTTCGACACCTCCGAACTGGCGGCGCTGACCCAGGCGATGCTGGATGCCGGGCTGACCGAAGCCCAGATCCGCAAGGTGACGGGCGAAAACATGCTGAGGGTGCTGCGGGCACGGCTGAAGTGACCCCGAACACGTCTGCGGGGACCGGCACGGAGCCCTGCACTTGGACAGGGCGTGGGGGGCGCTCTATCCGGGATCGCGGCAGGCCAGCGCCGCGGCAATGCTTTCCGGCCCCGCATAGGGTCCCAGATCGCGCGACACGATCCGTCCCTCGCGCAGCGTCGCCGCCATGACGCGGGTCCAGCCGGCATCGGCCATGACCAGTTCGGGCATGCCGGCGCATGCGCGCACGCCCCCCTGGAAGAAACCCTCGCCGAAGCGGTGGTTGCTGAAGCCTTCGGCCGCGGCCACCGGCACCAGCCCCTCGACCGGGCGGAAGCGCCAGATGCGCAGGATCTTCGCCAGATGCGGGCGGTCCACCCAGGCGATTTCCGGATCCCCGTCGCCGTCGAGATCGACCACCCCCAGCGGCGCCAGCCAGCGGTTGCGGGTGCCGATGAAGGGCGTGGCCGCAATCAGCCCGCCCTCGGAATAGAAGGCCAGCCGCGATCCCGCCTGAAGGTCGCTTTCCACCACCATGACCTCGGACAGCCCGTCGCTGTCGATATCGACCAGCCGCGGCGCGATATCCTCGAACACGCGGTTTTCGGGCAGGCGGACAGTCACGGTGGCAAGGGCGCCGTCGGGATATTTCAGACCTATTCGCAAGGCGCCCCATTCGGCGCCTTCGCCCAGCGCCCCGTGGCCGTAGCGCGTGGTCGGCTCGGTGTATTCGGCGCGGATGATGTCGGGCGCCGGGCTGGCCGCCCCCGTCCCTGCCCCCGTCCCGATCGCAACCGGTACAGCAAGGACGGCGGCAAGGGCGGCGCGGCGCATCAGATCTGTCTTTCGGGCAGGTGAACGACCAGACCGTCCAGTTCGTCGGTGACCTTGATCTGGCAGGTCAGGCGCGAGCGCACAGGGTCCGGTTCCCACGCAAAGTCGAGCATGTCCATCTCCATGTCCTCCTTGGGCGGCAGTTTCGCCACCCATTCCTGATCCACGTAGACGTGGCAGGTGGAACAGGCGCAGGCGCCGCCGCAATCGGCCTCGATGCCGGGAATGTTGTTGTCGCGGGCGCCCTCCATCACGGTCAGACCGTTGGCCACCTCGACCGTGTGCTCGGTGCCGTCATGCTCGACATAGGTGATTTTTGCCATGCTCGCGGATCCCCTCTCGGTGTTTCGGGCAACTGTCTAGACAAGGCCGGGCGCGGGGGCCAGCCCCATTTGCATCACGGATATGTGGGCACTGGACAATCCCGGCGCGTGTTCTATTTTCGTTCACATGACCGACCCTGTCCCGTTCCGCCCGCCCGACTGGCCCCGCCCGCCCGCCTGCCTGGTGGCGGCGCGGCTGGACGAGCCGCCCGCGGGCGCACGGGTCGCCGTGGCCGGGCTGGTGATCGTGCGCCAGCGTCCCGGCACCGCCGGGGGGACGATCTTCCTCACCCTCGAGGACGAAACCGGGGTGGTGAATGTCGTCGTCTGGCGCAAGATCCACGCGCGCTTTCGCCGGGCGGTGGTCGCCGGGCGGCTGCTGCGGGTGACGGGACGTCTGCAACGGGCCGATTCGGTGACCCATGTGATCGCCGAGCGGATCGAGGACATCTCCCACATGCTCGACCTGCTGCCCGACCCCGCCGCAACCTTTGCGCCGGGGGACGGCTTGCGCTAAGCTGGCCGGAAAAGCGCCGCGAAAGCGCACGACACCCGACGAGGCCCGAGCATGTCCAGACCCCGCATCAGATCCGGCGCGCTGGCGCTTTGCGCGGCCCTTGCCGGCTGCGCCGCGCAGATCCCGGACCCGGCGGCGCTGACCGAACCGCCCCTGACCCGAACCGCGATCGCCGCCCCGCCCGACGCCGCCCCCGGCACCTGCTGGGGCCGCCATGTCAGCCCCGCGGTGATCGAGACCGTGACCGAACAGGTGCTGGTCCGGCCCGCCGAGACCCGGCCCGACGGCTCCGTCGCCCGACCGGCGGCCTACCGGACCGAAACCACCCAGAAGATCGTGGAGGAACGCCGGGAAACCTGGTTCGAAACCCCCTGCGAGGACACGATGACCTCCGACTTCATCGCTTCGCTCCAGCGGGCGCTGGCCGCGCGGGGGCTTTACCGGGGGCCGGTCAACGGCCGGATGGACAGCCGCACCCGCGCCGCCATCCGCCGCTACCAGAAACCGCAGGGGCTCGATTCGGGCATCCTGTCGCTGGCCTCGGCCCGCAGGCTGGGCCTGATCGCGGTGGGCCGGCCGAAGGGCTGAGCCCCCGCCTGCCGCGCTCAGGCCCGTTGCAGGCGCCGCGCCTCCTGCCCGGCCAGCCGGATCAGTTCCTGCACGAAGGGTTTGTCCCGGTCCTCGCTGCGCACCGCGGCATAAAGGCGGCGGGTGATCCCGTCCTTCGTCAGCGGCCGCGTCACGTAGTCCGAGGAATACTTGACCTCGCGCACCACCCAGTCGGGCAGCACCGAGACGCCCCGGTTCGAGGCCACCAGCAGCAGGATCACCGCAGTCAGCTCCACCTGCCGGATCGCCGCCGGCTCCACCCTTGCGGGGATCAGCAGCTGGCTGAACACGTCGAGGCGGGCACGCTCCACCGGGTAGGTGATCAGGGTTTCGTCGCGGAAATCCTCGGCCTCGATCCAGGGCCGCGCGGCCAGCGGGTGCTGCGCCGCGGCCACGAAGACCGGCGAATATTCGAAAAGTTCCACGAATTCCACGCCGGGCAGATCCTCGGGATCGGAGGAGATCACCAGATCCACCTCTTCCTTCATCAGCGCCGGCATCGCATCGAAGGCAAGCCCCGGCCTGATGTCCACGTCCACATCCGGCCAGCTGCGGCGGAAGGCCTCGAGCACCGGCAGCAGCCATTCGAAACAGGCATGACATTCGATGGCGATGTGCAGCCGCCCCGACTGCCCGCCACGGAGCGAGGCAAATTCCGCCTGCGCCGCCTCGATCTGCGGCAGGATCCTCTCGGCCAGCCGCAGCAGCCGCATCCCCGCCGCCGACAGCTTCAGCGGCTTGGAGCGGCGCACGAAAAGCTCCACCCCCGCCTGGTCCTCAAGCCCCTTGATCTGATGGCTCAGCGCGCTTTGGGTGATGTTGAGCTGCTCGGCCGCGCGTGCCAGCCCGCCGCAGTCGTGGATCGCCTTGATCGTCCGCAGATGCCGGAACTCGATATGCATATCCCGGTTTCACTCATGTTGTTCTTGAGGATAATGAATTTGTCTCACAATGCCGGATATGCGACAAGGGCACAAATCACGAGGATCAGAGCTGCCATGACCGTTCCCGCCGTTTCCTTCGAATTCTTCCCGCCGCAGAATCTCGCCGGCTCGTTCCGGCTTTGGGACACGGTGCAGGCGCTGGCGCCGCTGGCGCCGCGTTTCGTGTCGGTCACCTATGGCGCCGGCGGGACCACGCGGGAGCTGACCCGCGAGGCGGTTGCGGCCATCCACCAGCATTCGGGCCTGAACGTGGCCGCGCATCTGACCTGCGTGAACGCCACCCGCGAGGAAACCCTTGCCATTGCCCGCGACTTTGCCTCCGCCGGCGTGACCGAGATCGTCGCCCTGCGCGGCGACCCGCCGAAGGGCGAGGGCCGCTTCTCCCCCCACCCGGAGGGTTTCGCCAGCTCGATCGAGCTGATCGAGGCGCTGGCCGCCACCGGCGATTTCACCATCCGCGTGGGCGCCTACCCCGATGTCCACCCCGAGGCGACCAGCCCGCAGGCCGATATCGACTGGCTCAAGCGCAAGCTGGATGCCGGCGCCGACGAGGCGCTGACCCAGTTCTTCTTCGAGGCCGAGACCTTCCTGCGCTTCCGTGACGACTGCGCGAAGGCGGGGATCGACCCGGCCCGCATCACCCCCGGCATCCTGCCCATCGAGAACTGGAAGGGCGCGCGCAACTTCGCCCGCCGCTGCGGCGCGCGGGTGCCGCAATGGCTGGACGATGCCTTCGAAAAGGCGCTGCGCGACGGGCGCGAGGATCTGCTGGCCACCGCGGTCTGCGCCGAGCTGTGCAGCGACCTGATCGACGAAGGCGTGGAGCGGCTGCATTTCTACACCCTCAACCGCCCGGAGCTGACCCGCGACGTGTGCCACGCGCTGGGTGTCGCGCCGCGCGTGCAGCTTCAGAACGTCGCCTGACGCCGCCCCTGCGGCCGAGCCCGGTCGCGCTTTGTGCGCGGGCGGGGGGTGTGTATTCTTCCCCGGCCGTCATTTCCATGCCGACGGGGGCGCGACTTGAAACTCAACCAGCTTGAAACCTTCCTGTGGGTGGCGACGCTTGGCAGCTTCCGCAAGGCGGCCGAGCGGCTCAACACCACCCAGCCGGCGGTATCGTCGCGCATCAACGCGCTGGAACTCACGCTGGGAAACAGGCTGTTCGAGCGCGGCCCGCGCAGCGTGACCCTGACCGCCTTCGGCCAGACCATCGTGCCCTATGCGGAAAAGGTGATCTACATGGCCGACCAGCTGCGCTCGCAGTCGGTCGAGGCCGAGGCCGAGGCCGGCATCCTTCGCCTGGGCGTGTCGGAAACCATCGTCCACACATGGCTGCCCGATTTCCTGCGCCGCGCCCATGACATGGCGCCCGGCCTCAGCGTCGAGTTGTCGGTGGATGTCACCGTCAACCTGCGCGACGAGCTGGCCGCGCGCAGTCTGGACCTGGGGATCCTCCTGGGGCCGGTCTCGGCCCATGAGATCGACAACCTGCAACTGTGTTCCTATCCGCTGGCCTGGGCGGCAAGCCCGCGGCTGGGCCTGCCTCCGGGGCCGCATGCGGTCGAGACGCTCGCGCGGCACCGGATCCTGACATTTGCCCGCAACACCCGCCCCTTCGTCGAAATCCGCAACCGGCTGCGGCGCGCCGACGGCCCGCCGGCGCGGATCTCGCCGTCGTCATCGCTGGCGGCGATCAAGCGCATGGCGGTGGACGGGCTGGGGGTGGCGGTGCTGCCGCTGGAAACCATCCGCGGCGAAATCGAAAGCGGACAGTTGCAGGTGCTGGAATGCGACTGGCAGCCCTCGGACCTGGTGTTCACCGCCTCCTGGCCTACGGTTCCGTTCCGGCCGGCGCTGGAGCGCTTCGCGCAGCTGGCCGCGGTGGCCGCCGCCCGGTTCGACGCCACCCGCCGGTAACGAACGCCGTCCGGCGAAACCTCTCTACCTATAAAATAATTTTATCGTTAAACACAAAAACAGATAATTGGACGCAGTGGCAACCCTGTGCAAAGCTCGGCAGGACATCTGCAAGGGAAGGGAGCGGCTTCACGATGCGTCCCCGACAATCGTCTTCCGTCTCGGGTCCGGGCATCCCCGAGGCGCTGCGCCATGCGGCGCCGGCCGAGATTCGCGCCCGCATCCGCGCCGGCGAACTGAGCGGGCACACGGCGGGCATGGCGCTGGGCCATCTTCAGGGCAATGTCGCCATCCTGCCCGGTGACCTGGCCGAGGACTTCTTCCGCTTCTGCCAGCGCAATCCCAGGCCCTGCCCGCTGGTGGGCGTGTCCGACCGGGGCGACCCGGGCCTGCCGACGCTGGGCGCCGACATCGACATCCGCACCGATCTGGGCGGCTACAACGTCTTCCGCAACGGAAAACTGGTCGAGGAAAGAGAGCAGATCGCCGACCTGTGGCAGGACGATTTCGTGACCTTCGTGCTGGGATGTTCCTTTTCCTTCGAAGAGGCGCTGATGGCCGAAGGCATCCGCCTGCGCCATATCGAGCAGAACCGCACCGTTTCCATGTACCGCACCAACATCCAGACCGTCCCCGCCGGGCCGTTTTCGGGCGAAATGGTCGTGTCCATGCGGCCGATGACGACCCGCGACGCGATCCGCGCGGTCCAGATCACCGGCCGCTTTCCCGATGCCCACGGAACACCGGTTCACCTGGGCGAGCCTGCGGAAATCGGCATCCGGGACATTTCCCGGCCCGACTGGGGCGATCCGACCGAATTCCGCCCCGGCGAGATCCCCGTCTTCTGGGCCTGCGGCGTGACCCCGCAGGTGGCCGTCCGCAATGCCCGCCCGCCCATCTGCATCACCCATTCGCCCGGCAGGATGCTCGTCACCGACATCCCGGTGTACGCGGCCGCCGGACGCATGACCTGACCCGTTCGAACGACATTCAACCAGACCAACTCGGAGGAGAACCATGTTCAAGACACTGCGCAAACTGGGTGCCGTCACGGCGGCCTCGCTGCTTGTGGCCACAGCCGCCGCCGCCGGCGGCGATCCGGTCAAGATCAACGTCATCGGCACCTGGAACTCGATGACCAACTACAACAACCGCGAAGCGCCCTTCTGGCGCGGACTGCCCAAGGCCAGCGGCGGGCAGTTCATCTCAACCATCGGGTCGTATTCGGAATTCGGGCTCAAGGGCTTCGAGATCATGCGCCTGCTCAAGCAGGGGGTGTTCGACTATGCCTACGGCCTGCCCGGCTACGTGGCCGC
The DNA here is from genome assembly GCA_027000645.1 of Paracoccaceae bacterium. Taxonomy (GTDB): domain Bacteria; phylum Pseudomonadota; class Alphaproteobacteria; order Rhodobacterales; family Rhodobacteraceae; genus Jhaorihella. The sequence continues at coordinate 7,800 of JALTNO010000001.1, forward strand.
CGAGGACGCGGTGTTCGAAGGCGGCGACCTGGCCGCCGTCACCCAGGACATCGAGACCGAGCGCAAGGTCGCCGAGGCCTATTTCCCGGTGCTGGAAAAGGCCTTTGCCGAGATCTACAACGCCAAGCTGCTGCAGCTCTATCCCTTCCCCAGCCAGATCCTCTACTGCAAGCCCGAGATCAGGGGGCTGGCCGACCTGAAGGGCAAGAAGATCCGCGTCTATGCCACCACGCTGGGCGATTTCGTGGAAGGCGTGGGCGGCACCTCGGTCACCGTGCCCTTCGGCGAGGTGATCCCGGCGCTGGAAAAGGGCGTGGTGGATTGCGGCATCACCGGCACCATGTCCGCCTATACCGCGAAATGGTATCAGGCGGCGGATTACGCCTATACCATGCGCGTCGGCTGGGGGCTGGCCTTCGGCGCCATGAACATGGACAAGTGGAACTCCATGACCGCCGAACAGCAGGCCGACCTCAAGGCGCGGCTTGACAAACTGACCGACCGGATGTGGGCCGAAACCGCCAAGGAGGACGACGTGGCGATCCAGTGCCTCACCGGCGACAGCTGCCCGGTCGCGCCCGACGCGCCCACCGGCGGCATGACCCTGGTCACCCCGACCGAGGAAGACCTTGCCGCCCGCGACCGGATCGCCCAGGAGGTGATCCTCGCCCGCTGGGCCAAGCGCTGCGGCCCTGACTGCGCCGAAACCTGGAACCAGACCGTGGGCAAGATCCTCGGCCTGACGGCCAAGGCCGACTGAGCGCGCATCACCGGCGCGGCCGGCCGGGCATCCACGCATGCCGGGCCGGCCGCCCCCGATCGCCTCCGATCGCCCCCAATC
>JALTNO010000002.1 GCA_027000645.1 Paracoccaceae bacterium
TGGCGTGCCCGTAAAGCCCGTTCGCCCCCAGCAGCCCGTGCATCTCGTAGCTGTCGAGATAGTCGCGCGCGGAAGGGAAAAGCGATTTCACCCAGGCGACTTCCTCGGTCTGTTCGCTCAGATGGGTTTGCATCAGGCAGTCGGGGTGCTCCGCCCAGAGCGCCCCCAGCGCCTCCAGCTGCGCGGGCGTGGAGGTGGGCGAAAAGCGGGGGGTAATGACATAGGACAGCCGGTCCATCCCGTGCCAGCGCTCAAGCAGTGCCTTGCTGTCATCATAGGCGGCCTGCGCGCTGTCGCACAGCCCCTCGGGGGCGTTGCGGTCCATGCAGGTCTTGCCCGCCGCCACCCGCTGGCCGCGCCGGCGGGCCTCGGCGAAGAAGGCATCGACGCTTTCGGGATGGATCGTGCAGAAGCTGCACACGGTGGTGGTGCCGCAGCGGGCGGTCAGATCCAGATAGCGCGCCGCTGTCCCGGCCGCATGGGCGGGATCGGCAAAGCGCATCTCCTCGGGGAAGGTATAGCCGTCGAGCCAGTCGATCAGCCGCTTGCCCCAGCTGGCGATGATCGCGGTCTGGGGATAGTGCACATGGGCGTCCACGAATCCGGCCATGATCAGCCGGTCGCCGTGATCGACCGCCTCCGCCCGCGGAAACCGCGCCTTCAGCCGGCGGAACCCGCCGCGCCCGACGATTCGCCCGCCGCCGATCGCCAGTGCCTCGTCCACCCGCGCAGCCTCTTGCGGGGGCACGGCGAAGGGGTCGGCGGTAAAGGACAGGACCCGCCCCTTCAGGATCGTTTCGCCACCCATCTGCCTGCACGCTCCTCCCGGCTCTGCTCTCCTTCAGGGTAGCTGCGTGGTTTCCCGCCGTAAATCGCGCCATTTTCATTGTTTTCCACGAGCAGCTTCTTCTATATGCCGGCTAACCGACAGCGGGGGCGGATGGCATGGCGGGCGCGGATCAGATCACACTCGAACAGCCTCGCGAAGACGGGGCCTATGAGCTCGACCAGCGCATGGTCGCGGCGATTCTCGATGCGGTCGAGGCCGGCGACCGCGCGCGCCTGACCCGCCTGATGGAGCCGCTGCACGCGGCCGACATCGCCGACCTTCTGGAACAGATCGACAGCGACGAGCGCGCCCGCCTGGTGCGGCTCTATGATACCGGCTTCGACGGCGACATCCTGTCGGAGCTGGAGGAAGGCGTCCGCGAGGAGATCCTCGACATTCTCCGCCCGCAGGTCCTGGCCGAAGCGGTCCGCGAGCTGGAAACGGACGATGTGGTGGATCTGGTCGAGGATCTGGAAGAGCCGCAGCAGGCCGCCATTCTCGGGGTTCTGGAGGATGCCGACCGGGACGCGGTCGCCCGCGCGCTGACCTATCCCGAAGGCTCGGCCGGCCGCCTGATGCAGCGCGAGGTGGTGACCGCGCCCGAGCACTGGACCGTGGGGCAGGCCATCGACTTCCTGCGCGAGGCCGAGGATCTGCCCGACCAGTTCTATCACGTGATCCTCGTGGATCCGCGGATGCACCCGGTGGGCAACGTCACCCTCGGGCGGATCATGGCCTCGCGCCGGGAGGTGCCGCTGAAGGACATCGTCGAGGATGTCTTCCAGGTGATCCCGGTGGACCAGGACGAGGCCGACGTGGCCTATGCCTTCAACCAGTATCACCTGATCTCGGCCCCGGTGGTGGATCAGGACGGGCGGCTGGTGGGCGTCATCACCATCGACGACGCCATGACCGTGCTCGACGAAGAGCACGAGGAGGACATCCTTCGCCTTGCCGGGGTCAGCGACGAATCGAGCCTCTCCGACACGATACTGGAGGCGGCGAGGGGCCGGGCGACCTGGCTGTTCGTGAACCTGCTGACGGCGATCCTGGCTTCGGTGGTCATCGATCTGTTCGCGGACACGATCGACCGCATGGTGGCGCTGGCGGTGCTCATGCCGATCGTCGCCTCGATGGGCGGCAATGCGGGCACCCAGACCATGACGGTGGCGGTGCGGGCGCTGGCCACGCGCGACCTGACCGCGCAGAACGCCATGCGGGTGGTGTGGCGCGAGGTTTCGGTGGGGGCGCTCAACGGGCTTCTGTTCGGGCTGGTGATGGCGGTGGTGGCAGCGTTGTGGTTCGGGATGCCGATGCTGGCGGTCGTGATCGGCTCGGCCATGGTGCTGACGCAGCTGGCGGCGGCTTTGGGCGGGATCGCCATTCCGATGCTGCTTGACCGGGTGGGGATCGATCCGGCGCTGGCATCGGGGCCGTTCGTGACCACGGTGACCGATGTGGTCGGGTTCTTCGCCTTCCTGGGGCTGGCGTCATGGGTGCTGCTGTGAACGCGCCGGAGGCGCGCAAGGCCGCGGCCCGCAAGGCGGCGCTGGCCCGGCGCAGGGCCGCGCATGAGCGGGGCGGGGCGGGGCGTGCGGGACGCCTGTCGGAAGTGCTGGCGGGCCATCGCGGCGTACCGCTGGCCGGCTACTGGCCCATCCGCTCCGAAATCGATCCGCGCCCGGCCATGGCCGAGGCCGCCGCATACGGGCCGGTCGGCGTTCCGGTCATCATTGCGGCGGGGCAGCCGCTGAAGTTCAGCCGGTGGGAGCCGGGCATGGCGATGCGCGAGGGCCCGTTCGGTGCCAGGGTGCCGGCGGTGGGCGATTTCTTCGAGCCCGAGATCCTGATCGTGCCGCTGGTGGCGTTCGATCTGCGCGGCGGGCGGCTGGGATATGGCGGCGGCTATTACGACCGGACGCTGGAGCTGTTGCGGGGCAGGGGCGCGGTGCTGGCCATCGGTTTCGCCTATGACGTGCAGCAGGTCGAGGATCTGCCGCTGGAGCCCACCGATCAGTCCATGGACATGATCGTGACCGAAAGCCGCATCATCGATCTGCGGGGAAAGGGGGGCTCTGCCCCCCGGAGTATTTGACGCAAGAGGAAGGTGGGGCCTTGTTCCCGGGTGGGCATCCGCCTAGGACGGGTCCATGAGGTTGCTTTTCCTTGGAGACGTGGTGGGCCGTGCCGGACGGCAGGCGGTCGCCGAGAATCTGCCCCGGCTGCGCGACGAGTGGCGGCTGGATTTTGTCGTGGTCAATGGCGAGAACGCCACCAACGGCATGGGGCTGAGCGGGGATCACGCGAGGGTGTTGCTGGAGGCCGGGGCCGATTGCGTGACGCTGGGCGATCATGCCTTCGACCAGCGTGACATGCTGCAGTTCATCGAACGCGAGCCGCGCATCCTTCGTCCTCTGAACTTTGCCAGGGGCGCGCCGGGGCGCGGGCACCGGATTTTCGAGGCCAGGGGCGGGCGCAAGGTTCTGGTTGCGCAGGTGCTGGGGCAGGTATTCATGAAGCGCCCTTTCGACGATCCCTTCTCGACCATCGAGCCGGTCCTGAAGGCGCATCCGCGCGGCGGGATGGCGCAGGCGGTGATCGTGGACATGCATTGCGAGGCGACCTCGGAAAAGATGGCGATGGGGCATTATTGCGACGGGCGCGCGAGCATGGTCGTGGGCTCGCACACCCATGTGCCCACGGCGGATGCGCAGATCCTGGGGGGCGGGACCGGGTACCTGACCGATGCCGGCATGTGCGGGGACTACGATTCGGTGATCGGAATGGACAAGAAGGAACCCATGCGCCGTTTCGTCACCGGCATGTCGGGGGGGCGATTTTCCCCGGCAAGGGGGGAGGCGACGCTGTCGGGCTTTTTCGTGGAGACCGACGATCGTTCGGGGGTTGCGAAAAGGGTGCGCATGGTCCGGCTTGGCGGTCGGCTGGAGCCTGCGACTCCATGAGGCGCGAGGCCGGGCGGCGATCGGCACGGAGAGCCAGCGGTGCCCGGGCGGTTCGGGCAGAACCGTCTTTCCCGGACCGGCGCCGGGCGGCAGCGACGACGAGATGAGGAAGCGGGCGGGAACATGACCCTCTTTTCACTATCCGAAACCGGCGCAGCCATCGCGGCTCTTGTCGTGGTCGGGGTGATGTTCATCCTGTTCCTGCGGGAACGCTATCCGGCCGAAGTGGTGGCGATCGGTGGCGTGGCGGCGATGCTGGTCCTTGGCATCCTGCCCTATGACGATGCGCTGGGCGTGCTGTCCAACCCTGCGCCCTGGACGATCGCGGCGATGTTCATCGTCATGGGGGCGCTGGTGCGGACCGGCGCGCTGCACTGGTTCACGCAACTGGCCGAGTCCCAGGCCGAGTCCCGCCCCGGCCTGGCCATCGGCGCGCTGATGCTGTTCGTCGTCCTTGCCTCGGCCTTCGTCAACAACACGCCGGTGGTTCTGGTGATGATACCGGTATTCGTCCAGCTTTCGCGCAAGATCGGTGTTTCTGCCAGCAAGCTGCTGATCCCGCTCAGCTATGCGGCGATCCTGGGCGGGACGCTGACCCTGATCGGTACCTCGACCAACCTGCTGGTGGACGGTGTCGCGCGCGCCGGCGGGCTGGCGCCCTTCTCGATCTTCGAGATCACGCCGCTGGCCATCGTCCTGGTGGCCTGGGGCGGGATCTATCTGCGCTTCATCGCGCCGCGGCTGCTGCCCGAGCGCGACAGCATGGCCAACCTTCTGGGGGAGAGGCGGAGCCTGAAATTCTTTACCGAGGTGGCGATCCCGGAAGGCAGCGAGCTGATCGGCCGCAGGGCGGTCGAGGTGGACCTGTTCAGACGCGGCGGGGTGCGGCTCATCGACGTGCTGCGCGGCGATGCCTCGCTGCGCCGCGACCTGCCGTCCGTCATCCTGCAGGCCGGCGACCGGGTGGTGCTGCGCTCGGGCATGACCGAGATCCTCGGCCTGCAGCAGAACCCGAAACTGCGCGTGGTGGACAAGCTGGGATCGGTCCAGACCACCACGGTCGAGGTGCTGATTTCGCCGGGCTGCCGGATGGTCGGGCGCAAGCTGGGCGAGCTGCGCCTGCGGCGGCGCTATGGCGTCTATGTTCTTGCCGTGCACCGGCACAACCAGAACATAGGCACCCAGCTCGACGACCTGGTGGTGCGGGTCGGCGACACGTTGCTTCTGGAGGGCGCGGCCGAGGACATCCAGCGGCTGGCGGCCGACATGGACCTGACCGACGTGTCCCAGCCCTCGGCCCGCGCCTACCGGCGCAGCCACGCGCCGGTGGCGCTGGCGGCGCTGGCCGGGATCGTGGTGCTGGCTGCACTGGGTGTCGCGCCGATCCTGCTTCTTGCGGTGCTGGCGATGGCGGTGGTGTTCCTCACCCGCTGCATCGATTCGGAAGAGGCGTTCTCTTTCGTCGATGGTCGGCTTCTGGCGCTGATCTTTTCCATGCTGGCGATCGGTGCGGGGCTGGAAAGATCGGGAGCGGTGGCACTGATTGCCGAGACGATGGCCGCCCCCCTGTCGCAATTGCCCCCGTTCTTCGTGATCTGGGCGATCTACCTGATGACGTCGGTCCTGACCGAAATGGTGTCCAACAATGCCGTCGCCGTCGTGCTGACACCCATCGCCATCGGGCTGGCGCACGCGATCGGGGCCGACTCCAGGCCCTTCGTCGTTGCGGTGATGGTGGCAGCCTCGGCCTCTTTCGCAACGCCGGTCGGCTACCAGACGAACATGATGGTCTATGGCCCGGGCGGCTACCGCTTTGCCGATTTCCTGCGCGTGGGCATTCCGCTGAACCTGACGGTCGGTCTGCTGGCCTCGGCCCTGATCCCGCTCCTGTGGCCGCTGTAGGGGCGGGCACGGGGCTTCGTCTCGTCCCGAATTCGCCCGCCGCCGGAGGGCCCGGCCGCCGGGCCGGTGCCGATGCTCAGTCGTGTTCCTTCGACTCTTCTTCTTCGCTCTCTTCCTTTTCGTGTTCGATGATCTCGCGGATCCGCTCGGGTACCATGTCCTCCGAGAACCCCTTGCGTAGGTCGGGGCTGGCGAGGAAGCCTACGATATCGGCAAGCTCCTGGCCCGAAAGTTCGATCTGACCGCCAAGCTCTTCCTGCTGTTCCGGAATCATGGCGGCGGCGTGGTCCCACATCTTGGCAGCGACGTGAAAGGGATTGACCGGGATCGAGAACTCTTCGATGTCAAAGGATTCCGCGTCCTCGCCACCGATCCCGTTGACCTGGTGACAGACGACGCATCCCTTTTCAGCGAACAGCTCGCGGCCACGGGCCGCGTTCATCATGGGGATCACGATTGCCGCTTCGGGCATGGCGTCTTCTTCCTCGTCTTCCGAGGCGAGCACGGGAAGCGGGGTCATCATCGCCCCGACAAGGACCGCTATCGCCAGTCCCGCGAATGTTTTCGACATCTTTTTCCCTCCTGCTTCCGAAGAACGGCACCAGATAGCACGGCATTGCCCGGCCCGCCCTGACGCAGATCATTGCAGGAGGAAAAGAACCGGCATGAAATGGCGGGAAGCGCCTTTCAGCCGCCGTAGCGCCGCGCAAACCGGCGCATGATCTCGCCCGGAACCGTCACGGTGGCCGCGTGGCAGAGCCGGATCAGGTCGCCCGCCTGTTCGGGCGGGAAATAGCCGTGGTTGCGGTAGATGCGGATGCGCTGTTCGAAATCCCGCGCGTCGGCCTCGGGGTGGAACTGGGTGGCATAGACGTTTTCGCCCCGGCGGATCATCTGGAACGGGCAGGGATCGGACCGCACCAGATGCACGCAGCCCGGCGGCAGCGCCTGCACCGCCTCCTTGTGGCCGACGAAGGCCTCCCAGCGGTGGGGCAGCCCGGACATGATCGGGTCATCCGCGGCGGCTTCGGTCAATTCGCAGGTCGAGGGGCCGACTGGCTCGGCGAAGCGGCCCTTGCCGACCTCGCCGCCCAGATGCGCAGCCAGGATCCCCAACCCGTAGCAGCAGCCGAGGAAAGGGTGATCCTCGGCAATGATCTGCGGCATGAGCCCCATGATCGCGGCCTCCATCCGCGCGTCGAGCGGCGATTTCTCCTCGGGCGGGTCGCTCACGCAGCCGGGGCCGCCGCCGACGATGACGGCGGCGAAATCGGTGACATCGAGGCTTTCGGGCAGGGTCTCGCGGTCCAGCCGCACCCGCCGCACCCGATCCGCGGTCAGCCCCGACCGGTTCAGGATCGAGGCGAATTCGGCATCCGCGGCGTCGGTTTCCGGGCGAAGCTGGAGGATCAGGAACGGTTTCATGGGCGGCGCCTTAACCCGCCGCCCATGCCGGTTGCAAGCCGCTCAGTCGTCGGGATTGTAGCAGGCAAAGGCGTGCGCCCCCTCCGACAGGGGCGGCCGGGCCTTGCGGCAGCGTTCGGTCACCCGCCAGCAGCGCGGCGCGAAGGGGCAGCCTTCGATCACGTCCATGGGCGAGGGCAACTCGCCCTTCAGCTTGATCCGCTGGCGTCCCGAACCGGGCACCGCACGCGGCGTGGCCGAGATCAGCGCCCTGGTATAGGGGTGGCGCGGGTTGGCGAAGACCTCTTTCGACGGGCCCTGTTCCACCACCCGGCCCAGATACATCACGATCACGTCGTCGCAGAAGTGACGCACCACCGACAGGTCGTGACTGATGAAGAGATAGGCCAGGTCAAGCCGCTCCTGCAGCTCGACCAGTAGGTTCAGGATCTGGCTCTGGATCGACACGTCCAGTGCCGAGATCGGCTCGTCCAGCACCAGGATCGCCGGGTCCAGCATCAGCGCGCGGGCGATCGAGATCCGCTGGCGCTGCCCGCCCGAGAACATGTGCGGGAAGCGGTCGTAATGTTCCGGCCGCAGCCCCACCAGTTCCAGTTTCTCGCGCGCCAGCCGGTCGCGGTCCTCGGCGCTCATGTCCGGGCGGTTGATCTTGAGCGGCTCCTGCAGGATCGTGCTGATGCGCTGGCGGGGGTTGAGCGACCCGTAAGGATCCTGGAAAACGATCTGCACGGAGCTGCGCAGGCTGGCCCAGCGGTCGGGGGTGACCGCTTCGCCGCGGATGCGCAGATCGCCCGAGGTGGGTTCCTCGATCATGGTGACGAGGCGGGCCAGCGTGGACTTGCCGCAGCCCGATTCCCCCACCACCGCCAGCGTCTGGCCGGGGCGCAGGTCGAAGCTCACATCCGACAGGGCGCGCACCGTGGCGGGTTTCGACAAGAGCCCCTGCCGGACTTCGTAGTGCCGGGCGAGGTTGCGGGCGGTAACGATCTGCCCGGTCATTGGCGCACCTCCTCAAGCAGGGGTTCGACGCCCTGCCCGTCGGGCCTAAGCGGCGTGTGACAGCGGGCAAAGCCCTGATCGGCCCCGCGCGGGACCGGCGGGCGGTCGTGGCAGATGGCCGTGGCATGGGCGCAGCGCGGGGCGAAGAGGCAGCCCCGGGGGCGGTCGAACTGGCCCGGCACCACGCCGGGGATGGTCGGCAGGATGCGCGAGGTGGCCCGCTCGGGCAGCGCCGCCAGAAGCGCCCCCGTATAGGGGTGGAAGGGGCGGTTGAAGAGGCCAGCCACGGGCTGTTCCTCGACCTTCTGGCCGGCATAGTGGACCGAGACCCGCTCGGCCGTTTCCGCCACCACGCCCATGTCGTGGGTAATCAGCGCCAGCGCCATGCCCTTCTGCTTGCGCAGCTCCATCAGCAGGTCGAGGATCTGCGCCTGGATGGTCACGTCCAGCGCCGTGGTGGGTTCGTCGGCGATCAGCACCTTGGGATTGCAGGCGATGGCCATGGCGATCATCACCCGCTGGTTCATGCCACCCGACATCTGGTGGGGGAACACGTTCAGGCGCTTCTCGGGCGCGGGGATGCCGACCTGCTCGAACAGCTCGATCGCGCGGGCGTGCCGGGCCTTGCGGTCGAGCCGCATGTGCTGGCGCAGCGCCTCCTTGATCTGGAAGCCCACGGTAAAGCAGGGGTTCAGCGACGACATCGGCTCCTGAAAGATCATGGCGATGTCCTTGCCGATGATCCGGCGGCGTTCTGCCGGGGTCATCTCGCGCAGGTCGCGGCCTTCGAAGTTCATGCGATCGGCGGTGATGGTCGCGGTCCAGGGCAGCAGCCCCATGATCGCCAGCATCGACACCGACTTGCCCGAGCCGGATTCGCCGACGATGGCCAGGACCTCGCCCCGGTCGAGCGTCACGTCCACGCCCTCGACGGCGCGGAACGCGCCGGCCGAGGTGGCGAATTCGACCGTGAGATTGCGGATTTCAAGAAGGCTCATGGCTCAGCTCCGCTTGAGCTTGGGGTCGAGCGCGTCGCGCAGCCCGTCGCCCATCAGGTTGATCGACAGGACGGTGATCAGGATCGCGAGGCCGGGGAAGGTGACCACCCACCAGGCGCGCAGGATGAACTCGCGCGCCTCGGCCAGCATGGTGCCCCATTCCGGGGTGGGCGGCTGCGCGCCCATGCCCAGAAAGCCCAGCGCCGCCGCATCGAGGATCGCGGTCGAAAACGACAGCGCCGCCTGCACGATGATCGGGGCGAGGCAGTTGGGCAGCACGGTCAGGAACATCAGCCGCGGCAGCCCGGCGCCGACCACGCGGGCCGAGGTGACGTAGTCCTTTTGCAGCTCGCTCATGGCCGAGGCACGGGTGAGGCGCACATAGTGCGGCTGCGCGACGATGGCGATGGCGATCATGGCGTTGGTCAGCGACGGCCCGAGGATCGCCACCAGCACCAGCGCCAGCAGCAGCGAGGGGAAGGCCAGGATGATGTCCATCACCCGCATGATGATCGCGTCCAGCCATTTCGGCGCAAAGGCCGAGGCCAGCCCGACGATGATGCCCCCCGTGGCCGAAACCGTGACCACGACGACGCCCACGAAGAAGGAATAGCGCGCCCCGGTCAGCAGCCGGCTGAGCATGTCGCGGCCCAGCGGGTCGGTGCCCAGCGGGTGCGCCCAGGTGCCGCCTTCGGCCCAGGCGGGCGGGATCAGGGTGAAGTCGCGGAACTGCTCGGCCGGGTCGTAGGGCGCGAGCCACGGCGCGAAGGCCGCGACGAAGACGAAGCCGGCAAAGATCCACATGCCGAACACCGCGCCGCGGTTTTCGCTGAAATAGTGGTAGAACTCGCGGAAACGGCCGGGGCGTTCGGCAGCGGCGGCCGGGGTGGGGGCTGTCGCGGTCATCAGCGCCTCCGGATCTTGGGATTGATGAGGCCGTAGAGCAGGTCCACGGTCAGGTTCACGATCATCACCATCGAGGCGATCAGCAGCAGCCCGCCCTGCACCACCGGGTAGTCGCGGCGGAAGATCGAATCGACCATCCACTTGCCGATGCCGGGCCAGCTGAAGATCGTCTCGGTCAGGATCGCGCCGGCCAGCAGCGTGCCGACCATCAGGCCGATCACGGTGACGACCGGGATCAGCGCGTTGCGCAGCGCGTGCACGCCGTTGACGCGGGCCGGCGGCAGGCCCTTGGCGCGGGCGGTGCGGATATAGTCCTCGCCCAGAACCTCCAGCATGGCCGAGCGGGTCTGGCGCGCGATCACCGCCAGCGGGATCGTGCCCAGCACGATGGTCGGCAGGATCAGGTGGCTCAGCGCCGAGCGGAACGCGCCTTCCTGCCCCGACAGCAGGCTGTCGATCAGCATGAAGCCGGTGACGGGCTCGAAATAGTACAGCAGGCTGATGCGTCCCGAAACCGGGGTCCAGCCCAGCATCCCCGAGAACAGGATGATGAGCAGCAGCGCCCACCAGAAGATCGGCATCGAGTAGCCCACCAGCGCGCTGGACATCAGCACCCGGTCGGGCAGCTTGCCGCGGTAGACGGCGGCGATCACGCCGGCGGGAATGCCCAGCGCAACGGCAAAGATCATCGCTGCGATCGACAGCTCCAGCGTCGCCGGGAAGAGCGAGAAGAACTCGTCCCAGACCGGTTTCTTGGTGACGAAGGACTGGCCCAGGTCGCCCTGCAGGACGCCGCCAAGGTAGTCGATGTACTGGGACAGGATCGACTTGTCGAAACCGAACTGCCGGACCAGCTCGTTGTAGCGTTCCTCGCTCAGCCCGCGTTCGCCGGCCATGACGATGATGGGGTCCCCGGGCAGCACCCGGATGAAGGCGAACGAGATCAGCGTCACACCGAAAAAGGTGGGCACGAAGGTCAGGAGGCGGGACAGGAAGTATCCGAGCATGTGTCAGCCCACGATCATCAGGTCTTTGGAAAAGGCGGTCAGCGATCGGCACCCGGTTTCGGTGACGAGCACGTCATCCTCGATTCGGACGCCGAAGCGGTCGGGGCCATACAGCCCCGGCTCGATGGTGTAAACGGTGCCGGCGGGTAACGCGGTGCGGTTGCCGCGCATGATGTAGGGCGCCTCGTGCACCTCCCGGCCCAGCCCGTGGCCGGTCTTGTGGCGGATGCGGTCGGCGAAGGGCGATGCTTCCAGTACGCCGGTCACGGCGTCGTCGATCTCGTGGGCGGTGACGCCGGCGCGCGTGACCTCGAAGCCGCGCAGGTTGGCGCGCAGCACGGTGTCATGGACGGCGCGCGCCTCGTCCGTCGCGTGGCCCACGAACACGGTGCGGGTGATGTCGGCGCAGAAGCCGTGTTTGGTGGCGCCAAAGTCGAACAGCAGCGCGTCGCCCGGCCGGATCGCGTAATCGGCGCGGGCATGGGCATGGGGCCGGGCCGAGTTGTCGCCGGCGGCAACGATGGGGGAAAAGGCGAGCCCCTCGGCGCCTTCGGCGAACAGCGCCTGGATCAGCGCGCGTTCCACGTCCTTTTCGGTCTGGCCGACGCGCACGCCCTCCAGCACGCGGGCCAGCGCGCGCTCGGAAATGGCGATCGCCTCTTCCAGCGCGGCGATCTCATCTGCCGTCTTGACCATCCGCAGGGCCGAGATCTCAGCCTCGGCGTCGATGATTTCCAGCCCCGGCATTGCCGCCTTCAGCGCGTGATGGACGAAGACGCGCATGACCTGGCCCTCGACCGCCAGCCGCTTCATGGGGTGGCTTTGCGCCAGCGCGTGAAAGGCGCCCATGTAGCCGTCCTGGTCGCGCCAGTCGTGCGTGGTGCCGGGAAATCCGACCAGTTCCCAGCTTTTCAGTTCGAGGTTCGGCACGATCGCCGCGGGCGCGCCTTCGGCCGGGATCAGCACCACGAACGGGCGTTCATGGCTCATGAAGGCCTGGCCCAGCGCGCGGGTGAAATTCGGACCGGGCACCAGCGCCACGGCATCGATGCTCAGGTCGCGGGCGACCCGGGCGTATTCTTCAAGACGGGGAGGCATGGGGCAGCTCCGGAAGGGGGGCGGGGCCGCCGGTTGCAGCGGCCCCGCGGGTCCTGGGATTATCTCTCCAGGCTCACGCCATAGAAGATATGGCTGCCCAGCGGGTGGACCTTGTAGCCTTTCACCTCGGGGCGCATCGGCATGTAGACGACCGAATGCGCGATGGTGGCCCAGGGCGCCTGCTCCTTGAAGATCACCTGCGCCTCTTCATACAGCCTGGTCCGTTCGGCCTTGTCCGAGATGGTCTTGGCCTTGCGGATCAGGTCGTCGAAGGGTTTGTAGCACCACTGCGCCCGGTTCGAGGCGCCGACGCCGTCACAGCCCAGCAGCACGGCAAGGAAATTGTCCGGGTCGCCGTTGTCGCCGGTCCAGCCCAGCAGCACCGCGCCGTCGCGATCCAGGTCCTTCGAGCGCGAAAGATACTCGCCCCATTCATACGAGACGATCTCGACCTTCACCCCGATCTTGGCGAAATCCTCCTGGATCAGCTCCGCCATGCGGCGCGCGTTCGGGTTGTAGGGCCGCTGGACCGGCATGGCCCAGATCTTCATGCTCAGATCCTTGACGCCGGCCTCTTCCAGCATCTTCTTCGCGGCTTCGGGATCGTAGGGATCGTCCTGGATCGCGTCGTTGTAGGACCACATGGTCGGCGGGATCGGGTTCTTGGCCACCTGGCCCGAGCCCTGGAACACCACGTCGATGATCGCCTGCTTGTCGATGGCCATGTTCAGCGCCTTGCGCACCTTCGGGTTGTCGAAGGGCTTTTGCCGCGTGTTGTAGGCCAGGTAGCCCACGTTCAGGCCTTCCTGTTCGAGCACGACCACCTCCGGGTCGGCCTTCATCGCCTCGATGTCGGCCGGGTTCGGATAGGGCATGATCTGGCATTCGCCGGCCTTCAGCTTCTGGTAGCGGACCGAGGCATCGGGGGTGATGGCGAAGATCAGGTTGTCGATGTCGGCCTTGCCGCGCCAGTAGTCGGGATTGGCCTTGTAGCGGATCACGGCATCCTTCTGGTAGGCCACGAACTGGAACGGCCCGGTGCCGATCGGCGCGGTATTCAGTTTCTCCGGCGTGCCGGCGGCCAGCATCGCATCGGCATATTCCTTCGACATGATCGAGGCGAAATCCATTGCCATGTTGGCGACGAAGGGGGCCTCGGGGTAGTTGAGGACGAACTTCACCGTGTAGTCGTCAACCTTGACGATCTCCTTGATCAGATCGCCCATGCCCATGCCGGCGAAATATTCCCAGGTGCCGCCCGACACCTTGTTGTAGGGATTGTCCGGGTTCATCTGCCGGTCGAAGGTGAAGATCACGTCGTCGGCGTTGAAATCACGGGTCGGCGTGAATTCGGCATTCGAATGGAACCTGACGCCCTTGCGCAGGCGGAAGGTGTATTCCAGCCCGTCGTCGGAGACATCGACGCTCTCGGCCAGGCCGGGGATGACGTTAGTAGTGCCGGTCTCGAACTCCATGAGCCGGTTGTAGATCGGCTGCGAGGATGCGTCGAAGGTGGTGCCGGCGGTAAACAGCGCCGGGTCGAACCCTTCGGGCGAGCCTTCCGAGCAATAGATCAGGTTGCCGCCGGCGAAGGCCGCGGTCGATCCCAGCATCAGGGCAGCCGCCCCGGCCAGCAGAGTCGTCTTGATTGACATTTGGAAAATCTCCCCATTTTCCGCAGGTTAAATGCTTATCTTCATCGGATTGGTGCAGGGTTCCCTTGCGGAAACTTGCATATTGTATCCAATTTCGACGTGCCAATGGGCTACGTCCCGGGCCTGGCGGTGTCAAGCCGGGATTGCCCGGCGCCGGTCACTTCAGGTGTTCGACAAGCGAATCCCGCGCTGTCCTGATATGCGCTTGCATGAGGCGCCGGGCCTCGCGGGCGTCGCCCCTCTCGCAGGCCGCGAGGATCGCCTGATGCTGATCGCTCGATCGCTGCCGGGTCTCGTTCAGCAGCAGGCGCGCGCGCAGGTAGCGGTCGATCTGGTCGAGCGCGGCGGCGGCCGCGTTCAGGTGATAGGGCAGCGCCGCGGCCGAGTGGAGCGTCGCGTGAAAGCGGCGGTTGCGTTCACCCCAGTCTGCCGCCTCCGCATTGTCGCCGTCACGGTCGCCGCCGCCTTCGGCATCGCAGTGGCGGCGGGCCTCGGCAATGATGGCGGGCGTCATGTTCGGGACCGCGCGCAGGATGATCTCGCCCTCCACCAGAATTCGGAAATCGAAGATCTCGGTGACCTGCTCGGGCGTCAGCCCCGCCACCACGGCCCCCTTGTAGCGCACGGTGCGCACCAGGCCGTGCTGTTCCAGCCGGGTCAGCGCCTCGCGCACCGGGATCCGGCTGGTGTTGAACATCCTTGCCAGTTCGTCCTGGCGCAGGGGGTCTCCGTCCTTCAGCTCGCCCATGATGATCGCCTTGCGCAGCGCGTCGAAAATGATGCTCGCCGCCGAAGCGGTGCGCCCGATGTCAACGGCCTGAATTTTCATCCATCCCCTCCGAGCCCGGCAGATCGCCGCCGGGCGGGCAGTTTCCCTGAACTGGCGGCGGGAATATATGCCAGGATCGCGTCCAAGGTAAGCCTGCAGGCTCCGGCGCCGGGAATCGGGACCGCCATCGCTGCACCGGACACGAAAACCGTGGACAGGGGCGGCAACCATCGCGCATGCTTTCGAGCATCGGAACAACCGGGGCAGGAGCAACCCGTCATGCGCGGCACCGGCACCATTCACGATGTTTCCGCCCACGCCGAGGGCGCGGCGGGCAATGTCATCGCCGGCGGCGTCCTGCCGCATCACCCGAACGCACCGGCACCGGCCGGACCCCGACGGCCCCGGACCCGGGGGCCGTCGCACGTCCGATGCACGGGGCTCCGGCTGCCGGAAAACGAGGCGCCGGCCGCGAGGCGTGACGCAATGCCGCGGCCCATCCCGGGGAAGGGCGAGGTTCCGTGAAATTCGTTGACATAAGTCAAGGTTCACCCCCACCCCGGCGGCTTAGGTGGCGACCGAAACGGATCATCGGGAACGCCATGCCAGCGAAGCGCGCAGCCAGAGCGACCGGACGCGGAGGCCATGCCTCCGTCCTCGGCTTCGTGCTGACCCTGCTGGCCGCCGTCATGCTGCCGCTGTCCTTCGCGGCGCCCGCAGCCGCGGCAGGCGCCGGGGGTCAGGCGGTCACGATCGAGATCTGCAGCGAAGGCGGATCGAAGACGGTCGAGATCGGCGGCGAGACGGATCCGGATCAGTGTTCGTGCCAGTTCTGCCTGTGTTGTCTGCCCGGCAACGAACGGATCGGCGCGCCCCTGCCACGAGGCATCGGGGTCGTGCTCCCGGTGCCGCGGGTGACGAAGCTTGCGCTCCCTGAAACTGAAATCCCTGCCGCGCGTGCCGGCGGTTTCGGGCCGGCCCCGCGCGGCCCTCCTGAAACCGAAAGAGAAAACATGTTCCACAACTTCCCTGCGACCCGCCGCCCGGCGGGCGCGACGGCCCGGACCATGGGGGCATCGGCATGGTCCTGACACGACGCCGCCCTGCCTCCGCCGACTTCCTTCTTCGCCGGCTTCTTGCGCTGCTGGCCGTGGTCCTGATCGGGCTGGCCCCGACCGTTGCCGCTGCCGGCTCGGTCCTTGGCAGCTACCTGCAGAAACAGAAGATCACCGCCGGCGAGATCGTCGAAGGCGCCACCGGATTCGGCCCGGTGCGCAGCGACCTGCCGGTGGCGCCGGTGCTGCGCGGCGACGAGGTGATCGGCCAGGCCTTCGTCACCAGCGATTTCGTCTCGACCATCGGCTATTCGGGCAAGCCGATCGACGTCATGGTGGCGCTGGACAAGGATGCGCGCATCATCGGTGCAAAGCTCTTGCACCATTCCGAACCGATCGTCCTGGTCGGCATCCCCAACAGCAAGATGGTGGCGCTGACCGAAAGCTATGTGGGCACCGACATCGCCCGCGAGGCCGTGCAGCGCGGCAGTGCGCATGATCTCGACATCGTCTCCGGGGCCACGGTCACGGTGATGATCATCGACGATTCGATCCTGCGCGCCTCGGTCAAGGTCGCCCGCGCGCTGGGGCTGGGCGGGCTGGAGGCGCAGGTGGAGACCGGCCCGCAGGTGGAGCTGGACCCCGAAGCCGAGGTCGCCGGCGACTGGCAGGCACTGCTGGGCGACGGCACCGTGCGGCGGCTGTCTCTGGACGTGGGCCAGGTCAACGAGGCGTTCGAGGCCACCGGCGACCAGCGGGCGATCGCGCGGCCCGAGAAGGGCGCGCCCGACGAGCGATTCATCGACATGTACGTGTCGCTGGTCTCGGTGCCCCAGATCGGCCGCACCCTGCTGGGCGAGCACGAATACGCCAACCAGGAGAAATTCCTCGGGCCGGGCGACAACGCCATCGTGGTGGCCGGGCGGGGGCGCTATTCCTACAAGGGCTCGGGCTATGTGCGGGGCGGCATCTTCGACCGCATCGCGCTGGTGCAGGGCGACGTGACGGTGCGCTTCCACGACCGCGACAACCGCCGCATCGGTTCGCTGGCCGTGCCGGGGACGCCGGAATTCACCGAACTGGACATCTTCCGCATCCCCGCCGACAGCGGCTTCGATCCGACCAGGCCGTGGCGGCTGGAACTGCTGGTGCAGCGCCGGGTCGGGGCGGTGGAGAAGGTCTTTACCACTTTCGCGCTGGGCTATCAGCTTCCCGACCGGTTCCTGCGCAAGATCCCGGCGGCGCAGCCCGCCGTCGCCCATCCCGACACGGCCGCCGGCGCCGAAGAGGAACAATCCGCCCGCGCCGGGCTGTGGAAGCGGATCTGGCTGGGCAAGAAGGTCGAGATCGGCCTGCTTCTGGCCATGATCGGCGTCCTCACCGCCGTCTTCTTCTTCCAGATCTGGGCGACGCGGAACGAACGCATCTTCTTCTGGTTCCGCATGGGCTTTCTGACCATGACGCTGGTCTTCGTGGGCTGGATGCAGAATGCGCAGCTTTCGGTCGTCAACCTGATGGCACTGGCGGCCTCGCTGCGCGAGGGCTTCACCTGGGAGGCCTTCCTGATGGACCCGCTGGTGTTCATCCTGTGGAGCTCGGTCGCGGCGGCGCTGGTGTTCTGGGGGCGGGGGGCCTTCTGCGGCTGGCTGTGCCCTTTCGGCGCCTTGCAGGAGTTGACCAACCGCATCGCCCGGGCGCTGCATGTGCCCCAGTTCAAGGTGCCCTGGCCGCTGCACGAACGGCTGTGGGCGGTGAAATATATCATCTTCATGGCGCTTTTCGCGCTGTCCTTCGTGTCGCTGGCGCTGGCCGAACACTATGCCGAGGTCGAACCCTTCAAGACCGCGATCATCCTCAAGTTCGCGCGCGCATGGCCCTTCGTGCTGTTCGCGGTGGCGCTGCTGGTGGCGGGGCTGTTCATCGAACGCTTCTACTGTCGCTACCTGTGCCCGCTGGGCGCGGCGCTGGCGATCCCGGCCCGCATGCGCATGTTCGACTGGCTCAAGCGCTACCGCGAATGCGGCAGCCCCTGCCAGACCTGCGCCATCGAATGCCCCGTCCAGGCGATCCACCCGACGGGTGAGATCAACCCCAACGAATGTGTCAACTGCCTGCATTGCCAGGTGCTCTACCAGAGCAAGGCCAAGTGCCCGGTTGTCATCAAGAAGATGAAGCGGCGCGAACGGGACCGCGCCGCTCTGGAAGCCGCCGAGGGCCGGATGAACCAGGCTCTGGGCGGAAACATCGGGAAAAAGGAGATCCCAAATGTCTGACACTGATCAAAAAACCGGAATCTCGCGGCGCGGACTGTTCGGCGCGACAGCGGCCGGCGCGGTGGCCACCGTGACGGCGGGCAGCTGGCTGGCAATGGCCAAGGAGGCCCGCGCGGCCGCTGGCAAGGCGGAGAAGGCGCCGGGCGAGCTGGACGAATATTACGGCTTCTGGTCCTCGGGCCAGACCGGCGAGCTGCGCATCCTGGGCTTCCCGTCCATGCGCGAACTGATGCGGGTGCCGGTGTTCAACCGCGACAGCGCCACCGGCTGGGGCCAGACCAACGAATCGCTCAAGATCCTGACCGAGGGGCTGACCGAGGAAACCAAGGCCTTCCTCGCCAAGCGCGGCAAGGTCACCTATGACAACGGCGACCTGCACCACCCGCACATGTCGTTCACCGACGGCACCTATGACGGGCGCTACCTGTTCATGAACGACAAGGCCAACACCCGCGTGGCGCGCGTGCGCTGCGACGTGATGAAGTGCGACAAGATCATCGAGATCCCCAACGCGCATGACATCCACGGGATGCGGCCGCAGAAATACCCGCGCACGGGCTACGTGTTTGCCAACTCGGAGCACGAGGCGCCGCTCATCAACGACGGGCGCGACCTGGAGAACATCGATGAATACGTGAACATCTTCACGGCCATCGACGGTGACAAGATGGAAGTTGCTTGGCAGGTGATCGTCTCGGGCAACCTCGACAACGTGGATTGCGACTATCAGGGCAAGTACGCCTTCGCCTCGTCCTACAACTCGGAAATGGGCATGAACCTGGCCGAGATGACCGCGAACGAGATGGACCACGTCGTGATCTTCAATCTCAAGGAGATTGAGAAGGGCATCGCCGCCGGCGACTACATCGAGCTGAACGGCGTCAAGGTCATCGACGGGCGCAAGGGCCGGAACAAGAACTACACCCGCTATGTTCCGATCCCGAACTCGCCCCACGGCGTCAACGCTGCGCCGGACGGCAAGTACATCTGCATCAACGGCAAGCTGTCGCCCACGGTGTCGGTGATCGACGTGACCAAGGTCGATGCGCTGTTCACCGAGAATGCCGAGCCGCGCTCGTGCGTGGTGGCTGAACCCGAGCTGGGTCTGGGGCCGCTTCACACCGCCTTCGACGGCAAGGGCAACGGCTATACCACGCTGTTCCTCGACAGCCAGATCGTGAAGTGGAACCTGGAGAAGGCGGTGCGCGCCTATGCCGGCGAGGACGTCGACCCGATCCTCGACAAGGTGGACGTGCATTACCAGCCCGGCCACAACTCGACCTCGATGGGCGAAACCAAGGAGGCCGACGGCAAGTGGCTGGTGTCGATGAACAAGTTCTCCAAGGACCGCTTCATCAATGTCGGTCCGCTCAAGCCCGAGAACGAGCAGGTCATCGACATCACCGGCGAGACCATGAAGGTGGTCCATGACGGCCCCACCTTCGCCGAGCCGCACGATTCGATCATCGTTCGCGCCGACATCGTGAACCCGAAACGGATCTGGGATCGCAACGACCCCATGTGGGAGGACATCCGCAAGCAGGCCGAGGCCGATGGCGTCGATCTCGAGGAAGGTGCGGAAGAGCCGATCCGCGACAAGGACGATCCCAAGAAGGTGCGCGTCTACATGACCTCCACCGCTCCGACCTTCAGCCATGAAAAGTTCAAGGTGAAGCAGGGCGACGAGGTCACGGTGATCATCACCAACCTTGACGACGTGGACGACGTGACCCACGGTTTCACCCTGTCGAACCACGGCATCGCCATGGAGATCGCGCCGCAGGCGACCGCTTCGGTCACCTTCACCGCCGACCGTCCGGGCGTGCACTGGTTCTATTGCCAGTGGTTCTGCCACGCGCTCCACATGGAGATGCGCGGCCGGATGCTGGTCGAGCCTGCGTAAGGTGATCCCGATGCTGCGCCCCTTCGTCATCGCCGCCCTGACCATCCTGCCCGGCCTTGCCGCGGCGCCACCTCGACCACCGCCGCCGCGGCAAGGCCGGGCGGGGGGGCGCTGGCACGGGCCGTGACACAGGCCGGCGCGGGGGACGAGATCCGCCTCGCGCCGGGCATCCATGCCGGTCCGGTGGTGCTGGACCGGCCCCTTTCCCTGGTCTGCGCGCCCGGTGCCGTGATCGACGGTGGCGGGCAGGGCAGCGTGATCACCGTGACCGCGCCCGACGTGACGGTGAAGGGCTGCACGATCCGCGGATCGGGTTCGTCCCACGACACCATCGACAGCGGCGTGCAGCTGCTGAAGGGCGCGACCGGCGCGCAGGTCGTGGACAACCGGCTTGAGGGCAATCTTTACGGCATCGACATCCACGGCGCCCGCGACGCGCTGGTATCCGGCAACACCATCCTGGGCCGGCGCGATGCGCGGATGAACAGTCGTGGCAACGGCGTCTATGTCTGGAACGCGCCGGGTGCCCGGGTGATCGGCAACGACATCCGCTGGGGGCGCGACGGCATCTTCACCAATTCCTCCAGACGCAACATCTTTGCCCGCAACCTGATGCGCGACCTGCGCTTTGCGGTGCACTACATGTACACCAACGACTCGGAGGTGATCGGCAACGTCTCGATCGGCAATCACCTGGGTTTTGCGCTGATGTTCTCGGACCGGATCAAGGTGCGCGACAACCTGTCGCTTGGCGACCGCGACCACGGGGTGATGCTGAACTATGCCAACCGCTCGGACATCACCGGCAACCTGGTGCGCGGCGGGGCCAAGAAATGCACCTTCATCTACAACGCCAACCGCAACCTGATCGCCGGCAACCGCTTCGAGGGCTGCGGGATCGGCATCCACTTCACCGCCGGCTCCGAGGGCAATGCGGTCACCGGAAACGCCTTCATCGGCAATCGCACGCAGGTGAAATATGTGGGCTCGCGCTTGGTGGAGTGGAGCCTGAACGGACGCGGCAACTACTGGTCCGACAACCCCGCCTTCGACCTTGACGGCGACGGCATCGCCGACGGGGTCTATCGGCCCAACGACCTGATGGACCACATCCTGTGGTCGCAGCCGGCTGCAAGGCTGCTGCTGGGATCGCCCGCTGTGCAACTGGTGCGCTGGACCCAGTCGAGCTTTCCGGCGACACTGCCGGGCGGGGTGGTGGACAGCCACCCCCTGATGGCGCCGGTGGAGATCCCCGTCCCTCCCGAGATCCGGGCGCTTGAGGCCGAACATGCTGCGCGCCGGGCGCGCAAGGAAGGATCCTGAGATGGACAATCTCGTCCTCGAAAACGTCTGCAAGAACTTTGGCGGCTTCGCGGCGCTGCGGAATGTCTCGTTCACCGTCGGCGCGGGGCAGAAGGTCGCCCTTCTGGGCCATAACGGCGCCGGCAAGACCACGCTGATGAAGGCCATCCTCGGGCTTCAGCCGGCCGACAGCGGCCGCATCGCGGTGATGGGTGCGGCGCCGGGCAGCCTGCGCGCGCGCCGGCAGGTGGCCTGCCTGCCGGAAAACGTGGCCTTTCATTCGGCGCTGACCGGGCGCGAACAGATCCGGCTCTACCTGCGGCTGCGCGGGCAGCCGGTGAAACTGGCCGACGAGCTGCTGGAGCGGGTCGGCCTGGGGCCGGCGGCGAACCGCCGCATCGGCACCTACTCCAAGGGCATGCGGCAGAAGGTGGGGCTGGCGCAGGCGCTGATCGGGTCGCCGCGGCTGATGATCCTCGACGAACCTACCAGCGGGCTGGACCCGGTATCGCGGCGCGAATTCTACGCCATCCTCGACGAGCTGGCGGGGCAGGGCACGGCGATCCTGCTGTCCAGCCACGCCCTGACCGAGGTCGAGGCCCGCACCGACCGCATCGTGATCCTGTCCAGGGGGCAGGTGGTGGCCGACGATACCCTGGCCGGGCTGCGCGCGGCGGCCGGGCTGCCCACGCGCATCCAGGTCGCTGCCCGGCCCGGAGCCGCCGACGAGGTGGCCCGGGCCCTGCAGGCGGGCCGGCGCAACGGGGTGATGGTGGATCTGACCTGTTCGCCCGAGGACAAGCTGGAGCGGCTGCGCGAGATCACCGCGCTGGGCGCGAAGGTGCGCGATCTGGACGTGGTGCCGCCCAGCCTTGACGACATCTATGAACATTTCAGCCGGAGGGCCGAGGAATGAACGGCGTCATCGGGTATGCCGATGCGGAATTCCGCATCGCCCTGCGCAACCGCTGGATCCTGATTCTTACCGTCACCATGGCGCTGTTCGCGCTGGTGCTGACGCTGGCGGGAAGCGGGCCCACCGGCACGCTGGGGGCCGATCAGCTGTCGGTGACGGTGGCCAGCCTGACCGGGCTGGCGGTCTATCTGGTGCCGCTGATGGCGCTGCTGGTGTCCTTCGACGCGGTGGCCGGCGAGGTCGAGCGCGGCACGCTGGCGCTGACCCTGGCCTATCCGGTGTCGCGCTGGTCGGTGCTGCTGGGCAAGTTCATGGCCCATGTGGGGATTCTCGCGCTGGCGCTGCTGGTGGGCTACGGCGTGGCCGCGGTCACCGCCTTTGCGCTGGACGAGGGCGCCGGGCGCGGGCTGGTCGCGCTGGGGCGGCTTTACTGGTCCTCGGTGCTGCTGGGCGCCGGCTTCGTGGGGCTGGGCTACCTGGCCTCGGGCCTGTCGCGCCGGCCGGCGACGGCGGCGGGGCTGGTGATCGGGCTGTGGCTGGTGGCGATCGTGCTTTACGATCTGGGGCTGCTGGCGGCGATCGTGGCCGATGACGGCGGCACATTCACGGAAAGGCTGTTCCCGTGGCTTCTGATCGGCAACCCGGCCGATGCCTTCCGCCTGTTCAACCTGGCCGCCTCGGAGGCCACTGCCGCCGCCTCGGGGGTGGCGGGGGCGGCCAATGCAATCATGCCGGCGCAGGCACTGGCCAGCATCCTGGTCTGGCCGCTTTTCGCCTTCGGCCTGGCCGCCTGGCGGTTTCGGAGGGTCGTTCCGTGAAGGCCGTCATCATGCTGACCGCGGCGCTGCTGGCGCTGACCGCCTGCAAGGACGAGGACGAGCGCGCCGCCCTTCCTCCCCCGGTCGCCATGACCGGGGACGCGCTTGGCTATTACTGCCAGATGGCGATGACCGAACATCCCGGTCCCAAGGCGCAGATCCACCTTCGCGATGCTCCGGCGCCGCTGTTCTTTTCGCAGGTGCGCGACGCCATCGCCTATCAGCGCATGCCCGAACAGAGCGCGCAGATCGTCGTCATCTATGTCAGCGACATGAGCCGCGCCCCAAGCTGGGACGATCCGGGGGCCGAGAACTGGATCCCCGCGGACGAGGCCTTCTACGTGGTCGGCTCGGACGCGGTGGGCGGCATGGGCGCGGCCGAGGTGGTGCCGTTTTCGCGCCGCGAGGATGCGCAAGCCTTTGCCGCGCAGCGGGGCGGGCGGGTGGTGCGCCTGTCGGGCATTGCCGACAGCGATGTCCTGACCCCCGAAGGTCAGGGGATGCCCGGCATGGACGGGGAAGATTATCTCGACCGCCTAAAGGCGGTGGAAAAGGAAGGAAACGGTTGACATGAAGAACCTGTCTCGCCGCCGATTTCTGGCCATCAGCGCCGCGGCCGCCACTCTGGGCGCGGCACCGTCCGGGCCGTCGCGGGCCGCGCAGCTGACCCGCTGGGAGGGTATCGCGCTGGGTGCGCGGGCCACGATCACGCTGGCGCATCCGGATGCCGCGCGCATCCTCGCCCGCGCCCGGGCCGAGATCGACCGGCTTGAGGACATCTTCAGCCTCTATCGCCCCGACTCGGCGCTGGTGCGGCTCAACCGCGACGGGCAGCTTGCCGATCCGCCCTTCGAGCTGCTGGAATGCCTGGGCCAGTGCGGGGCGGTCCATGCCGCGACCGGGGGCGCCTTCGACCCGACGGTGCAGCCGCTGTGGCGCCTTTACGCGCAATACCGCGGGCGACCGCCGCAGCAGGAGCTGGCGCGGGCCCGGTTCCGCACTGGCTGGCGGCACGTGGCCTTTGACAGCGCCGGAATCCGGCTGGCGCGGCAGGGGATGGCGCTGACGCTCAACGGCATTGCGCAGGGATATGTGGCCGACCGGGTGGTGGCATTGCTGCGGGCCGAGGGGCTGGGCGACATCCTTGTCGATACCGGCGAGATGCGCGCGCTGGGGGGCATGCCGGAAGGCGGCGGCTGGCCGGTTTCGCTGCAGGCCGGCGCCGAGCGCATCCCCGATGCGGTGCGGCTGCGCGACCGGGCGCTGGCCAGCTCGGCCCCGCTGGGCACGGTGCTGGATACCGATGGGCGGGTGGGCCATGTGCTTGATCCCGCGACCGGGCGGCCGGCGCCGGCGCGCTGGCGGCTGGTGTCGGTGCTGGCGCCCTCGGCGGCGATTGCCGACGGGCTGTCCACCGCCGGCTGCCTGATGGAGCGCGACGCCTTCGCCCGCGCGGTGGCCCGCTTCGAGGGAGCCGAAATCCTCTGGATGGGCTGACGGGCGGGCCTCACAGCGGCCAGAAGATCAGGATCGCCGGTATCGAGGCCGCGATCACCAGCGCCTCGAGCGGCAGGCCCATGCGCCAGTAGTCGCCGAAGCGGTAGCCGCCGGGGCCCAGGATCAGCGTGTTGTTCTTGTGCCCGATGGGGGTGAGAAAGGCCGAGGACGCCGCCACCGCCACCGCCATCAGGAAGGGATCGGGCGACACCCCCAGGGAGCTGGCCATCTGGATGCCCACCGGGGCGGCGACGATGGTCGTCGCGGTGTTGTTGAGCACGTCCGACAGCGTCATCGTCACCACCATCAGCACGCTCAGCGCCACCCAGGCCGGCCAGCCCGCGGTCAGCCCGATCAGCGCATCGGCAATCAGTGCCGTGCCCCCCGCCGCCTCCAGCGCCGCGCCCAGCGGGATCATCGACCCCAGCAGTACCACCACCGGCCATTCCACATGCTCGTAGATCTCGGCAATGGGCAGGATCCGGGTCAGCACATAGGCCACCACCACCAGCCCCAGCGCCACCGGCAGATAGATCAGCCCGAAGCTGGCCGCCGCCACCGCCGCGGCGAAGATGCCGATGGCGGCCCATGTCTTTTCGTTCGCGGTGACGCTCAGGCCCCGTTCGGCCAGCGGCAGCACGCCCAGCCATTCGGCCACGTCCTGCGCCGTCCCCTGCGGACACAGCAGCAGCAGCAGGTCGCCGGGGCGGATGGGCGTCTGGCGCACATGGGCCGAGATCCGCCTGCCGTGCCGCGAGATGCCCAGAAGCACCGTGCCCCGCCGCCATGCCAGCCCCACGCCTTGGGCGGTCTTGCCGGCGATGCGGGCGCCCTCGGGCACCACCACCTCGATCACCTCCAGGCCTTCGCCGGCGGCGCTCAGCTGCGCCTTCCGGCGCGGATCGGCGAAATCCAGCCGCAGCGCCGCGCGAAACTCGTCCAGAGCCTCGGGCGTGGCCTCGATCACCAGCGCGTCGCCGGCCCTGAGGATGGCGTTGGCGGCCCGGCCGTAGCGGCGCCTGCCGTCGCGGATCAGCCCCAGGATGGCCACGTCCGCCCGGTCGGCCTCGGGGTAGAGCTCGGCCAGGCGGCGGCCGATATGGGGCGAATCCGCCGGCACGGTCAGTTCGGCGATGTATTGCGCGATCTCGGCCGCCCGGTCGCCCGCGCCGCCCCGGTCGGGGATCAGCCGCCAGCCGATCAGCGCCACGAAAACCAGCCCGGCAATCGCCGCCACCCCGCCCACGGGAGCGAAGTCGAACATGCGGTAGGGGGCGCCCAGCGCCTCGGCGCGGATCTCGGCGATGATGATGTTGGGGGGCGTGCCGATCAGGGTCACCATGCCGCCGAGGATGGTGGCAAAGCTCAGCGGCATCAGTGACAGCGCCGGCGATCGCCCCGCCTTGCGCGCGGTCTGCACGTCCACCGGCATCAGCAGCGCCAGCGCCGCCACGTTGTTCATGAAGGCCGAAAGCACCGCGCCGATCCCTCCCATCAGCGCGATATGCGCGGCCAGCGGCCGGGTGGCATCAACAAGCGTCCGGGTGATGAGGAACACCGCGCCCGAGCGCACCAGCCCCGCCGAGACGACGAGAACCAGCGCCACCACCAGTGTTGCCGGGTGGCCGAAGCCCGAGAAGGCGCGCTCGACCGGCACCACGCCCAGCACCACCGCCACCAGCAGCGCCGTGAAGGCCACCAGGTCATAGCGGAACCGCCCCCACAGCAGAAAACCGAACACCGCGGCGAAAAGAGCGAAAAGGGTGATCTGGTCCCAGGTCATGGGCACGACCTTAACGCCGCCGCCCCCCGCCGCAAGCGGCGACTTGAACAGCCCGCCGGGCGCGGTCTATATGGGCCCGATCGAGGCAACATCACGGGAATAGATCATGGCCGGCCATTCCAAATGGGCAAACATCCAGCACCGCAAGGGGCGCCAGGACGCCGCGCGCTCCAAGCTGTTCTCGAAACTGTCCAAGGAGATCACGGTCGCGGCCAAGATGGGCGACCCGGACCCGGACAAGAACCCGCGCCTTCGGCTGGCGGTGAAAGAGGCCCGCGCCCAGTCGATGCCCAAGGAAAACATCGAACGCGCGATCAAGAAGGCCACCGGCGGCGAGGCCGAGGCCTACGAGGAAATCCGCTATGAAGGCTACGGGCCGGGCGGCGTTGCCGTGATCGTCGAGGCGATGACCGACAACCGCAACCGCACCGCCTCGAGCGTCCGGTCGATCTTTGCCAAGCATGGCGGCAACCTGGGCGAAACCGGCTCGGTCGGTTTCATGTTCGAACGCATGGGCCAGATCGTCTATCCGCTCAGCGTGGGCGATTACGAAACCGTGTTCGAGGCGGCGCTCGAGGCCGGAGCCGAGGATGTCGAGGATACCGATGACGGCTATTTCATCTATACCGACCCGACCGAGCTGGCCGCCGTCTCGACCCAGCTGGAAGAGGCCCTGGGCCCCTCGGAATCGACCCGGCTGATCTGGCAGCCCACCACCACGACCGAGCTTGACCTCGAAGGCATGCGCAAGCTGATGAAGCTGATCGAGGCGCTTGAAGACGATGACGACGTGCAGCGGGTGACGACCAATTTCGAAGCCTCCGACGAGGTTCTGGCCCAGCTCTGACCGGCCCGCATCCTCTCTTCCTCTTCGGGCCACGGGCCGCGCGAGGCGGGCCGCGGTCGCGGCCGCCGGCGACATGCGTGCACTTGCGGCGAACTGGTTGTCATGTGAAGGGTTGTCTCCGCACCCGTTTGGGTGTTCAAGCTGACTCATGACAGTTGCCTCCGCAAACCGCCCCCTTGCCGGCATCTTCTGGATGCTGGTGACGGGGCTGTGCTTTGTCGCCGTCACGGCGCTGGTGAAATATCTCGGCCCGCGGGTTCCACCGCAGGAGCAGGCCTTCCTGCGCTATGTGCTGGGGCTGATCCTGCTTCTGCCTGCCCTGCGGCCGCTGTTGCGCAGCCGGCCCACGCCGCGGCTGTGGGCGCTGTTTGCCGGGCGCGGCTTTCTGCACGCAGGGGCGGTGATGCTGTGGTTCTTCGCCATGACCCGCATCCCGCTGGCCGAGGTCACGGCGATGAACTACCTCGCCCCCGTCTATGTCACCATCGGCGCGGCCCTGTTCCTTGGCGAAAGGATGGCCGCGCGCCGGATCGCGGCGGTGGTGGCGGCGCTGGTCGGTGCCCTCATCATCCTGCGCCCGGGATTCCGCGAGATCGGCCCGGGCCATCTGGCCATGCTGCTGGCGGCGGTGATCTTCGGCGGATCCTACCTGACCGCCAAGATCCTGTCCTCCGAGGTCAGCCCCGCCCTGGTGGTCAGCCAGCTGTCGATCTGGGTGACGGTGGCACTGGCCCCGTTCGCGGCCGCGGTATGGGTGACGCCCACGCCGGCCGAGCTGGGCATCCTCTTCGGCGTGGCCCTGTTCGCCACCGCAGGCCACTACACCATGACGCTTGCCTTTCGCGCAGCGCCGGTGACGGTGACCCAGCCGGTCACCTTCCTGCAACTGGTCTGGGCCACGGCCCTTGGCGTGCTGGTATTCGCAGAACCGGTGGACGGCTGGGTGATCCTCGGCGGCAGCGTGATCCTGGGCGCCGTCACCTTCATCACCTGGCGCGAGGCGGTGCTGCATCGGCGTGCCATCACGCCGCCGGTTCCGGCCACCAAGATCTGATGCCGTGTTATTGATTGACGAGTCAATAAACCAAATCTAGGATCGCCTGCGTTTTCAACGGAGGCGATGCAAATGCCCAAGCTGGGGATGGAACCCGTCCGCCGCGAGGCACTGGTCAGGGCGACCATCGCCGAGATCGGCGAGGAGGGCTCGCTCGACGTGACGGTGGCCCGGATCGCCCGCCGCGCGGGCATGTCGAGCGCGCTTGCGCATCACTATTTCGGCGGCAAGGACCAGATCTTCCTGGCCGCAATGCGGCGCATTCTCTCGGATTTCGGGGCCGAGGCCCGGCGCGAGCTGAAGGCCGCCCCACCGCAGCGGCGGGCCGAGGCGATCATCCGGGCCTGCTTTGCCCCCGCCAGCTTCGATCCGGTGACGATCAGCGCGTGGATGACCTTCTACGTACTGGCCCAGTCGGACGATGCCGCGCTGCGCCTGTGGCGCATCTATCAGCGCCGGCTGACCTCGAACCTGACCCACGCCCTGCGCGGCCGCTGCCGGGACCCGCGGCAGGCGGCTCAGGTGCTGGTGGCGCTGATCGACGGGCTTTACATCCGCGCGGCGCTGCACGAACCGGACGCGCCCGGGCGCGCCATCGGCCATGCCCTGCGCGTGCTGGCGCTGCTGACCGAGGCGCCGGGGTGAGGCCGGCCATGGGCGCATCCTGGCCGACCTCCGCCCTGCATGGGGACCGCGCATGAGCTACGAGGCGGATTTCGTCATCATCGGTGCCGGATCGGCCGGCTGCGCCATGGCGTATCGGCTGGCCGAGGCCGGGCGGTCGGTCCTGGTGATCGAATATGGCGGCTCGGATGCCGGGCCGTTCATCCAGATGCCGGCGGCGCTGAGCTATCCCATGAACATGGCCCGCTATGACTGGGGCTATCGCAGCGAACCCGAGCCGCGCCTGAACAACCGCCGCCTTGTCTGCCCGCGCGGCAAGGTTCTGGGCGGCTCGTCCAGCATCAACGGCATGGTCTATGTGCGCGGTCACGCTATGGATTTCGACCACTGGGCCGAACAGGGCGCCGAGGGGTGGTCCTATGCCGACGTGCTGCCCTATTTCAAGCGCATGGAGTGCTGGCATGACGGCGGCCATGGCGGCGACCCGTCATGGCGCGGCA
>JALTNO010000003.1 GCA_027000645.1 Paracoccaceae bacterium
TCTTGGTGCCTCCGCCCGCGACCGACTCCTCGTCGCCGATGACAATCAGCTGTTTGACGTTCACCTGATTGGCGTCGCGAGGCTTTTTCTTGGCATAGGGATTGGGTGGATTGAACTGATAGACGGCCTTGTTCTTTTTCTTTTTCTGCTTTGCGGCCAGACTGTCGGTCGTTGGCAGCGCGCAGGGGCCGTCTACCGGCGCGCCCGTGGGATCACAGACTTCCCACGCCTGCGCCGGCATGGCCAGAAGACCGGCCAGCAGGGCAAAACCGGCAACACCCGCAAGGCGACTCCGGAGATGCATGGTGGAGCTCTCCCTCTCCCGTAGTCTGTGTAATCTTTCTCTTAGCAGAAATGTCCCGGCGAGTCCCGATCAACTCCTCATGCGACCTCCATCATGGTACGACCTCACATCCGTCCCCGGGGACGCCCGGTCTCACCGCCCACCCAGGGGGATGGCCACCTGTACGGTAGCCACATGCTGCCCCGGTCCGGTGGCGGTCTCCAGGAAGCGGTAGGCCAGGGCGAGGCGGGTTTGATCCGACAGTTGCAGCTGTGCCGCGAGGCCGAGGGTAAGGGCGTCGGCGCGCGCAAGCCGCAGGCGCTCGCGATGGCCCATGAGGCCCTGACGCAGGCGCAGGGCGACGGTGGGATCGCCGAGCTCGCGCACCAGCGCGAGATCAGCCGTAAGCTGCAGCTGGCCTTCGCCGAGATTGAGGGGCGGCAGGGCGAGATCGATGCCCGCCGAGCCCAGGGTGCGGCTGATGGTGGCGGGGGCGAAGGCCACCCGGCCGACATAGGGATCGGCCATGGCATAGCCGTCGATGCGCCGGCGCGCCCAGTCGAGGCCGACCCAGGGGCGCAGCAGCACATCGCCTACCGCGAACCGGGTGCTGAGCCGCTGGCCCAGGGCCAGATGGTCGGCACCGAAGCGGGCGCGGGCGGCGCTGGCGGAAAGGGCATCGAAGTCGGAGCGCTGCAGCGCTTCCCGCCCCCACAGGAGCCGCGTGGTCCAGGTCAGGCCACCAGCCTCGCCCGCAAGTGCGAGCCCGCCGGCGCGAAGCCGGCTGCGGCTGCGGCCCTCGCCGGAAGAGTCCTGCCAGGCCCGCGCAGCCGTCCCCTCCGCCTGCAGCAGCGCGAGCCCCAGACCGGGCGCGAGCCGCCAGCCCGCGCCCATGCCGCGGCGGCCGGTGGTGGTGAAGGCCGCCGCACCGGGGTACCCGTCGCGCGGCTGCGCCACTCCCTCGCCGAGGGCGAAGGCGAAGGGCTCCCCCATGGTGGTGGTGCTGGCGAAGGCGGTGATCAGGCCGGCATCGATGTCCTGGTTGAGCTGGGCGACGGTATCGGCGCCGGCGGTCAGCGTGTTGGCCCAGTCCCAGCCCTGGGTGAGATAGTGTTCCACCAGCGCCTCGAGCAGGGCATGACCGCGCTCGCCGAAGTGGATGCTGTCGTAGAACAGGGCGGTGGCATTGGGACCGACGGCCCTCGCCGGGTCGGGCGTCGTCACATTGGTGAGGCCCCAGCGGCCAGGATCTTTGAAGACCCGCTCGAAGAAGGTATAGACGTCGACCGGGACGAAGTTGGTATTGGCGTTGCCATAGTCGGTCAGAAAATTGGCCCAGTCGAGGGTGTACTGGGTCCGGGTCGCGCGATCGGCCACATTGGGATAACGGCCATAGTTGGGGCTCAGCAGCAGGAACACCCGCCGCTCATCATCGGTGGCACCGGCCGCCTTGAGCCGGTCGAACTGGACGGCGGCATCGGCCTCGGCGGCATCCATCTCGGCCAGACTGCGGGCCAGGCGGATGTCGTTGAAGCCGATGAACACCAGCGTGAGCTCGCGGCCGCTGTACTGATCCTGGTTGAGGAAGCGGTCCACCTGCTGCTCGAGGGAGCGGCCGCTGCGCGGGGTCGAGCTGGCCTCGGCGCCGCCCACCGCATAGTTGGTCATCTGGGCGAACAGGCCATCCTGGACCGCCTGTTCGTTCCACTGGCGGAAGGGGAAAGGCGTGGTGGGATTCTGCACCGAATAGCTGTCACCGAACACCACCGCGCGCGGCACCTGGACGTCGTCCACCGTGCGCGGTGG
>JALTNO010000004.1 GCA_027000645.1 Paracoccaceae bacterium
GTGCCATGCGGCCAGCCAGGCGGCCGCATGGCACCGCGACAGCGCGGTCTTTTCGCGGGGATCGGCGGTGGTCAGCACCTCCTCCGCCATCTGCGTCAGCGAGCCGGTCACAATGCGCGCACCGCTTCCAGCACATCCTCGACATGGCCTGCCACGCGGACCTTGCGCCAGATCCGCGCGATCCGGCCCTCGGCGTCGATCAGGAAGGTGGAGCGCTCGATACCCATGTAGCGGCGGCCGTAATTCACCTTTTCCTTCCACACGCCGTAATCCTCGCAGACATGACCTTCGGCGTCCGACAGCAGCGGCACGGTGAGGCCGTGTCTGGCGATGAATTTCTCGTGTTTCGAGAGGGGGTCCTTCGAAATCCCGAAAATCTCGGCCCCGGCATCGGCAAAGGATTGCAGGTGTTCGGAAAATCCGATGGATTCCTTCGTGCAGCCCGGCGTATCATCGCGCGGGTAGAAGAACAGGACGACGGGCTTCCCGCGCAGGTCGGACAGGGTCACCTCGCCGCCGCCGGCGCGGGGCAGCGTGAAGTCGGGAGCGGGTTCGTTGAGATCTGGCATGGTGCAACTCCTGAAGGGTTCGAAGGGTTGAGTTCCACAAAGTTTTGCGGCTGGCAAGTTCATCGGCGCGGGACGGGCGCATGAGCGATCTTCCCCCCGGGCAGCAGGAGAGCGGCCTGAAGGCGGCCCGCGCGGCCCGGCGCCGGCTGGTGTTCGCGCGGCGGCTTGCGGTGTGGACGATACGGCTGTTCAACGTCGCCCTGGTCACCGCCATGGTCGTTCTGGTCATGCTGATCGGTCAGCGCCTGCACGCGCCGGAATGGCTGCGAGAGGCGATGGAGGAACGGATCGAGGACAGCCTCGGCGGCATGGGGGTCGAGTTCTCGGACGTCCAGTTCGTGATCGACAAGGGATGGCATCCCCGCCTGCGGCTGCTGGATCTGACCCTGTTCGACACCGAGGGACGCGAAATCCTCAGGCTGGCGGATGTGCGCACCAGCCTGGTCATGTCGGCCCTGGTCGGCGGCCGGGTGCAGCCGCGGCGCATCGCCCTGAGCGGCGCGCAGGCCACCTTGCGGCGCGCCCGCGACGGGAAGGTGGAGTTGAGCCTTGGCGGGGTGGTGCCGGTGGGGCGCGCGGCGAACCTTGCCGAACTGGCCGGCGCCCTGGAAGGGGCGCTGGAGAGGCCGGCGCTGTCGGCGCTGACCTCGGTCGAGATGGAGAGCCTGACCCTGCGCTACGAAGATGCCCGCGCGGGCCGGGCGTGGATGCTCGACGGGGGGGCCGTGCGGATGCAGCGGCAAGAGGACGGGCTGACCCTCGTGGCCGCCCTGTCGCTGCTCAGCGGGCGCGATTACGCCAGCGCGCTGCAGGTGAGCTTTCAGAGCCGGCCGGGCGGCAAGGCGGCCGAGTTCGGGATTTCCGTTCAGGATTTCCCGGCCGAGGACATCGCCACGCAAAGCATCGCCCTGTCGTGGCTGGGCGTGTTGCGCGCGCCGATCTCGGGGGCGTTGCGCGGCAGCATCGACGCGGCGGGCGGGCTGGGCCCGGTCTCGGCCACCTTGCAGATCGGCGCGGGGGTGTTGCAGCCGAACCCGGCGGCGCGGCCGGTGCCCTTCGAAGGCGCGCGCTCGTATTTCACCTATTCCCCCGAGGAACAGGTGCTGCGTTTCGACGAATTGTCGGTCTCCAGTGCATGGGTGTCGGGCCGGGCCGAGGGGCAGGCCATCCTGAGCGGCGTTCGCGACGGTCGGCTGACCGAGCTGGAGGGGCATTTCACGCTGAGCGGGCTGCGCCTCGATCCGGGGGGCGAACTGGCCGGCCCGCTTACGCTTGACAAGGCGGGGCTGGATTTCCGCATGAGCCCCGATCCGTTCCGCCTGGCGCTGGACGAGCTGTATCTTCTGCGCGACGAGACGGCGCTGCGGGTTTCGGGAGAGGTGGCTGCCGGGGATCGGGGCTGGCGGCTGGGCATCGACGGCCGGGCCGAGGGGCTCACGCCGGAACGGGTGCTGGAATTCTGGCCGCTGCGGCTGGCGCCCAAGCCGCGCCGCTGGGTGGCGATGAACCTCAGCGACGGCAGGATCGAGAACGCCGATTTCGCCCTGCGCCTGCGCCCGGGCGGCAAGCCGAAGATCCGGGCCGATTTCGACTTCAGCGGCAATACGATCCGTTTCCTGCGGACGATGCCGCCGATCAGGGGCGCGGCCGGCCATGCCCAGCTTGTGGACAGGCGGTTTTCCGTCACCGCCACTGAAGGGCGGATCGAGGCGGACGAGGGGGGCGCGGTGAATGTCGCGGGGACCTCTTTCATCATTCCCGACATCGGCATCCGCGTGGCCGCGCCGGGCGAGGTCCGAATGAACGGTTCCGGTCCGGTCACGGCGGTGATGTCGCTGCTCGACCGGCCGCCGCTGCGGGTGCTGAAGGATACGCCGCTGCCGGTGGATCTGGCCGAAGGGCTGGTGCGCGCCAGCGGCACGCTGAACCTGCCGCTGAAGAAGGGGGCGCAGTTCGACGAGATGACGCTGCGCGCCTCGGGCGAGGTGGTGACCGCGCGCAGCACGGTTCTCGTTCCCGGCCATGTGGCGACGGCGCCGGTCCTGTCGGTGTCGGTGGACAATCGCGAGGTCCGCCTGTCGGGTGCGGTGAAGATCGATGACGTGCCGGCCAACGTCACCTGGCGCCAGCCGATCGGCAAGGGCGTGAAGAAGGCAAGCCGGCTGGAAGGCGACATCGAATTGTCGCCGCGCCTTCTGGCCGCCTTTGCCGTCGGCCTGCCACCGGGCAGCGTGACCGGAAAGGGGCGCGGGCGGCTGGTTCTGGATTTCGCCCGGGGAGCGCGGCCAAGGCTGTCGCTGACCTCGGATCTGGTCGGCCTGCAGCTGCGGATCCCGCAACTGGGCTGGACCAAGCCGGCGGCGACAGGGGGCAATCTGACGCTGACGGCCACGCTGGGCGCGCGCACGCGGGTGGACGATCTGGCTCTGGAGGCGGCCGGGCTGCGGGTCCGGGGCGTGGTGGCGAACCATCCCGGTGGCGGGCTCGAACGGGCGAGCCTGAGTTCGGTCCGGCTGGGCGGCTGGCTGGACGTGAAGGCCGAGATCGTCGGACGGGGCGACAAGGCGCCTGAAATCCGGGTCCTGGACGGAATCGTGGACATGCGCGAAGCCACGTTCGGCGCGGGGCCGGGTGATGCCGCATCCGGCGCCGGGGAATCGGGGCCGCTGGCGGTCCGGCTGTCACGGCTGCGGGTGACGGATTCGATCGCGCTGGATGATTTCGAGGGGCAGTTCGATACTTTCGGCGGGCTCAACGGCATCTTTTCGGCACGTCTCAACGGCCAGGTCGCGATCGAGGGAACGGTGGTGCCGAAATCCGGTCGCAGCGCCGTACGGGTCCTTTCGACCGATGCCGGAGCAGTGTTCCGCGCCATGGGCATCCTGCGGCAGGGAGAGGGCGGAGCGTTCACGATGACACTGGTGCCGGTGGGCGGGGAAGGCTCTTTCGACGGGGAACTGACCGTCCGCAACACAAGGGTCAGGGACGCCCCCGCGATGGCCGCCCTTCTGAACGCGATCAGCGTGGTGGGGCTTCTGAACGAACTGGCCGGGCAGGGGATTCCGTTCGCGCGGGTGGATGCGCGCTTCCGCCTGGATCCCGGCACGCTCACCCTCTACGAGGCCAGTGCCGAGGGGCCGTCCATCGGCCTGTCGATGGACGGGGTCTATGACCTTTCCCGGGGGCGGATGGCCATGCGCGGGGTGATTTCCCCGGTCTACATGTTCAACGCCTTCGGCAGCGTGCTGACACGGCGGGGCGAGGGGCTGATCGGGTTCAACTACACGCTGCGGGGGCCGTCCGATTCGCCGGTTGTCGAAGTGAATCCCCTTTCGGGGCTTGCGCCGGGCATGTTCCGCGAGATTTTCCGCGGCGCAGCACCAACCGTGCCGGATGCGGCTGAACCGGCGAAACCACCGGCAGGGGAAGGAACGGTATCGGGCCAGGGGGGCGAGCGGTAGCGCGGCCCGCGCCGAAAGCGCGTTTCACCCGGCCGGCACGTACCAGTCGTCGAAACGCGACACGTCCTCCAGCACCCGCACGTAACCCTTGCCCCTCAGCAGCGTGTGGATGTCCTCGCGCTGGCGGGCGAAGTTGTGTTCGACGGTCAGGACCCGGAACGACCAGCGGTCGAAATCGAGTGCGGCGAGGATTTCGTATTCGCTGCCTTCGGTATCCACCGACAGGTAGTCGATGACCGGCGGCGCGCCATGGGTTTCCAGCAGGTCGTCGAGCGAGACCGTCTCGACCTCGCAGGCGGCGTCCGGCTGCGGGTCGTCCGTGTCGCTGGCGGTCAGCCCGGTGAAGGGAACGCGCTGCCCGCTTTCGTGCCAGACGCAGCGGGTGTCGATGGCGCAGCCGCGGTTGGCCTTCAGCGCTGCGTGCCAGTCCGGCCCCGGTTCGGCGAGAATCCCCTTCCAGCCAAAGCGTTTTTCCAGAAGCCAGGTATTGCTGCGCCGGACGCCGTCGGCGGCGCCGAACTCGACGAAATACCCCCCCTTCCGGAATCCGGTTCGGGCAAGCGCGAACAGGTCCTGACGCAACAGCGAAGGCGAGACGTCCAGAAGGTCGATGCAGGCGCTGCGGTGGGCAGGCTCCATCGCCTTGACGAATCGCAGGTCGAACCAGCCCTGCTCGCGCTCCTTGAGCTGGTGCAGGCGGTCCTTTCGGGTCAGCGTCGTGTTTGACAGGCGGTGGGACACGCGCGTGGCCTCCGGTGGCGTTCGCACTGGGACTGACCCGACTCTAGCGCTCCGGCGGGGCATCGCACAACAGCGAATGGCGCCTTTCCGGCTCAGCCGTCCGGCGCGATCAGGCCCAGCCCGCGCAGGTAGATGCCGATGCCACTTTCCAGCAGGTCCTCGGGCGAAAACGGCGAGGCGGTGCCGGGGCTGTTGCGGGCGAAAAGTTCGACCACCCCGTGGCTCATGGCCCAGATATGGGCGCTGACCATGGAGGCCGGCGGACGCCTGTCGGGAGCGATGTGGCGCGAAAGATCGGTGGCCGCCCGCTCCAGCACGCCGCGCGCGCGGGCCGAGACGGCGGCCAGCTCGGGCGTGCGGTTGACCGATATGCCGCTTTCGAACATGGCGATGTAATGGCCCGGATACTTGCGGGCAAAGGCCAGGTAGGCCCGCCCCGTTGCCTCGAAGGCCGCCAGCGCCGAGGGCTGGCCCTTGTCATAGGCATATTGCATCAGATCGGCGAAGATCTCGTATCCCTGGCGCGCGGCTTCGGCGATCAGATCCTCGCGCCCCTCGAAGTGGCGATAGACCGCCGCCGGGGTGACGCCGGCCCGTTTCGCGGCCTCGGAGAGGGTGAACCCGGTGGGGCCCCTCTGCTCGATCAGGCTCAGGGCCGAATCGACCAGCGCCTGGCGCAGATTTCCGTGATGATAGCCGCGCTTGGTCATTCCCAGATCTCCGGCCCGCCGCAGATCGCCGGGTCCGCGGGGCCGATGGCCTCTTTATCCTTGTGGTTGTACTTCATCGCCCGCAGCAGATGCCGGATCGCCGCCAGCCGCGCCCGGCGCTTGTCATCGGCGCGGATCACCGTCCACGGCGCGCTCCCCGTGTGGCTGCGGGCGAAGGTCTCGGCAATCGCCCGGCTGTAGTCGTCCCACCGGGCCAGCCCCTGCACGTCGATCTCGCTCAGCTTCCACTGCTTGAGCGGGTCGCCTTCGCGGGCGAGAAAGCGGCGCAGCTGTTCGGCCCGGCCGACATTCAGCCAGAACTTGAACAGGTGGATACCGTCCTCGACCAGGGCCTCTTCGAATCCGGGCACCTGCCGGAAGAAGCGTTCGCGCTGAGCATCGGTGCAGAAGCCGAAGACCTTCTCCACCACGCCCCGGTTGTACCAGCTGCGGTCGAAGAACACGATTTCCCCCCCCGAGGGCAGCTGATCCACGTAGCGCTGGAAATACCACTGGCTTCGCTCTTCCTCGGAGGGTTTCGCCAGCGCCACCACCCGCGCGCCGCGGGGGTTGAGGTTTTCGCGGAACCGCTTGATCGTGCCGCCCTTGCCGGCCGCGTCACGCCCCTCGAAGAGGATGGCCACCCGTGCCCCGTGCGCCTTGACGTGGGACTGCAGCTTGACCAGCTCGATCTGCAGCGCGCGCAGCGCCCGCTCGTAGGGCTTGCGCTTCATCCGCGCCCGGTACGGATAGCCCGGCGTGATGATGTCGCCGTCATCGGCGCGCCGGATCGCCACGCGGATGTCCTCGGGCGCGTCGTTCTCGAAGAAGCGCGTGATCGCGCCGCCGAAGGGAAGTTCCGTCATCTGCCTGCCTCGCTCGCCGGACCGCAGGGGCAATATGAAGCGTCCTTCGCGCCTTCGCAAATGCCGCGGCGCTCAGGCCCGCAGGTCGGTGGAGTCGATGCCGATCCGGTCGATCTCGTAGGGAGTGGTTTCGTAGATCTCGCTGATCCAGTTGCCGTAAAGCAGATGCGCATGGCTGCGCCAGCGGTTCAGCGGCGGTTTCGACGGGTCGTCGTCGGGGTAGTAGTTCACCGGAACCTCGACCGGCGTGCCGTTGGCCACGTCGCGGTCGTATTCCTGCTTCAGCGTGTCGCTGTCATATTCGAAATGGTTGAAGATGTAGAGAGCCCGGTGGCAGGGGTCCTCGATCAGGCAGGGGCCGACCTCGTCGCTGCCCAGCAGCGTGCGCAGCCGGGGCACGGCATCGACCTCTTCCTGGCGCACCTCGGTCCAGCGGCTGACGGGAATCACGAAATCATCCGAAAAGCCCCGCAGATAGGGGGATGCAGGCGCCAGGTTGCGGTGCCGGAAACAGCCGAAGGCCTTTTCCTTCAGCATGTGCTTCTTCACCCCGTGGAAATGGTGGATCATGGCCATCCCCCCCCAGCACACGCCGAAGGTGGAGTGCACGTTGGTCTGGGTCCAGTCGAACACCTCGCGCAGCTCGTCCCAGTAGGTGACTTCTTCGAAGGGGAGGTGCTCGATCGGGGCGCCGGTGATGATGAGGCCGTCGAACTTCTCGCCCTTCACCTCCTGGAAGGGGCGGTAGAATTCGGCCATGTGCTCGGCGGCGGTGTTCTTCGTCTTGTGTTCGGTCATGCGGATCAGCGACAGCTCGATCTGCAGCGGCGTGGCGCCGATCAGACGGGCGAACTGGTTTTCGGTCTGGATCTTCTTGGGCATCAGGTTGAGCAGCCCGATGCGCAGCGGGCGGATGTCCTGGCGCAGCGCGTCGTCCTCGGACATGACCATCACGCCCTCGCGCGAGAGAACCTCGTAGGCGGGAAGATCGGCCGGTATCTTGATGGGCATGGGCGGCTTTCCGGTTGTGTCCTGATCGGTCGAGATGGGGCAATCAGCCGTTTCGTGCAAGGGCCTCGGCCACCAGATCGACGAAATCCGCCGCGTCGCGCAACGCGGCGATCTCGTCGGCGGTGACGGTGACGCCCCAGTTGCGTGCCATCGCCTCATAGCGCGGCTGGCGATGGGCCAGCGCCTGGGCGTAGGTCCAGCGGATGAAGGCATCGGGATCGACCTCGTGTTCGGCGAGGCCGTTTTCTGCCAGATACTGCGCCCATGCCCGCTCCAGAAAGGCGGGCTGGTACGACATCGGCTTGGGCGCGCGGTCGAAGCGGCGGATCAGCTCGGCGGTATGGGCCTCGTCGCCGCGGATCCATATCATCAGGGTGCGGCGCGAAAGCTCGCTCAGAACCGGATCTTCGGGGTTGTCGGGGTCCACCCATTCGCAGATCGACCCGCCGGTGTCGCAGACGAAATGCGGATAGCCATAGAGCCGTTCGGCCCGGTGGATGAAATATTCGGTATCCAGCAGGGCGTAGATCTCGGCATGGCGGAACTGTTCCTGCCGGCGGCGGTATTCCTCCATCGGCAGCCCGCCCTTGTCGGGGTTGCCCGGCTTGCCCAGATAGGCGGCGACGGGGGTGAGGTTGTCGAAGGTGATGTTGGAGCCGATATAGATCGAGTCCGACAGCAGCAGATCGCGCAGGAAGGGCACTTTCATCGCCTCGGCCTTGGCATTGTCGGCGATGTATTCGCCCATGTAGCGGGTGCCGATGCGGTAATCGATGGAATAGTGGAACCAGTTTCCCGAATCGCGCAGCATCTGGCTGACATGGGTCTTGCCCAGTCCCGACATGCCGAACAGAAGCACCCGCTTCTTGCGGGCCGCGCGCCAGTCCCGGGCCGAGGCATAAAGCATGACATGTTCCCCTTTCGCGCCCTAGCTAAATCGAGCCGGGGCGGCGGTCAATCATGCGACCATGCGCCCGCCCCGGGCAGGGCGGGCTTGCCACGCCCGCGCCGGGAGGTCACGGATGAGGGCAGGAGGATGACGCGATGACGCCGGAACGACTGGCCCGCGCCGGTGCGGCGCTGCTGGGGAAGGACCTGCGGGACTGGCGGG
>JALTNO010000005.1 GCA_027000645.1 Paracoccaceae bacterium
CGCCCGGGCAAGGGGGCACGCATGACACACCGCCCCTCCGACCGGACCCGCATGAAAGAGCCTGCGCGATGAGCCTTCTCATTACCCATGTCCGCCTGATCGACCCGGCCGCCGGCACCGACCGGCCCGGCAGCCTGCTGGTGAAGGACGGCCGCATCGCCGCACTCGGCGCCGATCTGCCGGCGCCGGAAGGCACGCAGGTGATCGAGGGCGGCGGCGCCTGCCTTGCCCCCGGCATCGTCGATATCGGCGTGAAGGTCTGCGAACCGGGCGAGCGGCACAAGGAAAGCTATCGCACCGCCGGCCGGGCGGCAGCCGCCGGCGGCGTGACCACCATCGTCACCCGTCCCGATACCACGCCGGCCATCGACACGCCCGAGGCGCTGGAATTCGTCAACCGCCGCGCCCAGGCCGACGCGCCGGTGAACGTGCTGCCCATGGCCGCCCTGACCAAGGGGCGCGAGGGGCGCGAGATGACCGAGATCGGCTTCCTCATGGACGCCGGCGCCGTGGCCTTCACCGACTGCGACCGGGTGGTGCAGGACACCCGGGTCCTGTCGCGGGCGCTGACCTATGCAAGCGGGCTGGGCGCGCTGGTCATCGGGCACCCGCAGGATCCGGGGCTCTCGCGCGGGGCGGCCGCCACCTCGGGCAAGTTCGCAAGCCTGCGCGGCCTGCCTGCCGTGTCGCCCATGGCCGAACGGATGGGCCTCGACCGCGACCTGGCGCTGGTCGAGATGACCGGCGTGCGCTGGCACGCCGACCAGATCACCACCGCCCGCGCCCTACCGGCGCTGGAGCGGGCCCGGGCGAACGGGCTCGACATCACCGCGGGCACCTCGATCCACCACCTCACGCTCAACGAATTCGACGTGGCCGACTACCGCACCTTCTTCAAGGTGAAACCGCCGCTGCGCTCCGAGGACGACCGCAGGGCGGTGGTCGAGGCGGTCCGCACCGGGCTGATCGACATCATCAGTTCGATGCACACTCCGCAGGACGAGGAAAGCAAGCGCCTGCCCTACGAGGAGGCCGCCAGCGGCGCCGTGGCGCTCGAAACGCTGCTGCCGGCGGCGCTGCGACTTTACCACGCCGAAGAGATGGACCTGCCGACACTGTTTCGCGCCATGGCGCTGAACCCCGCCCGCCGGCTGGGGCTGGAAAGCGGCCGGCTGGAGCCGGGCGCGCCGGCCGACCTGGTGCTGTTCGACCCGGACGTGCCCTTCATCCTCGACCGGTCCACGCTGCGGTCGAAATCCCGCAACACGCCCTTTGACGGGCAGCGGATGCAGGGTAGGGTCCTGGCCACCTGGGTCGCCGGGCAGATCGTCTATCGGAGGGAGTGATGCCGCCACTGGACAGCAGCACCGCGCAACTGGTTCTGTGGGCCGCGATCGGCTACGGGTTGGGATCGATCCCGTTCGGCATCCTGGTCGCGCGGCTGATGGGGCTGGGCAACCTGCGTGAGATCGGATCGGGAAACATCGGCGCCACCAACGTGCTGCGCACCGGCAGCAAACTGGCGGCCCTGCTGACGCTGCTGGGCGACGGGGCCAAGGGGGCGCTGGCGGTGCTGCTGGCACGCGGATTTGCCGGGGAGGACGCGGCACAGCTTGCCGCGCTGGCGGCCTTCGCGGGCCATTGCTGGCCGGTCTGGCTGGGCTTTCGCGGCGGCAAGGGGGTGGCCACCTTCATCGGACTCTGGCTGGCGCTGGCCTGGCCGGTGGGGCTGGCGATCTGCGCCACCTGGGCCGCAGCGGCCGCGCTCAGCCGCCGCTCCTCGGTGGGAGCACTGACGGCGGCCGCCTTCTCGACCATCTGGGCGGTGTTCCTGGGCCAGGGAACGGCGCTGGCGCTGGGCATCGTGCTCACGCTCCTGGTCTTCTGGCGCCACCGCGCCAACATCGCCCGGCTGCGGGCCGGCACCGAACCCAGGATCGGCGCCCGCGACAGCTGAAACCACCCTGCCCCCTTCATCTCGCCGCAAAATACTCCGGGGAGCGCGTCGCACCTCTGGTGTGCCTTCGACGCAACGGGCAGCGCCCCTCGCCCCTGCCCCACCCTCCCGCGCGGGACAGCTTGCATC
>JALTNO010000006.1 GCA_027000645.1 Paracoccaceae bacterium
ATCGACCAGCGCCGAAATCGGGCGCAGCCCGATGGCCCGCAACTGGTCCTGCAACCATTGCGGGCTGGGGCCGTTGCGCACCCCCCGGATCAGCCGCCCGGCAAACAGCGGGCAGCCATCGCGCGTATCCTCGTCGATGGTCACCTTGACGGGGCACGGGAAGTCGCCGGGCACCGTTACCGGCTCGCGGGTCTTCAGCGTGCCCAGGCCCCGCGCCGCCAGGTCGCGGGCGATCCCGTGCACGCCCAGCGCATCGGGGCGGTTCGGTGTGATGGCGATTTCTATCACCGGATCAATGCGCGCCGGGTCGTTCTCGGCCAGCCAGTCCACGAATTTCTCGCCAACCTCGCCCGAGGGCAGCTCGATGATGCCTTCGTGTTCGTCGGAAAGCTCCAGCTCGCGCTCCGAACACATCATGCCGTGACTTTCGACGCCGCGGATATTGCCGACCGAAAGCGTCACGTCGATGCCGGGAACGTAGTCGCCGGGTTTGGCCAGAACCACGGTGATGCCTTCGCGCGCATTGGGCGCACCGCACACGATCTGTTTCTCGCCTTCGTCGGTTTCCACCACGCAGACCTTCAGCCGGTCGGCATCGGGGTGCTTTTGGGCGCTTTTCACCCGCGCGATGGTAAAGGGCGCAAGCCGCTCGGCCGGGTTGGTGATGCTCTCGACCTCAAGCCCCAGATCGGTCAGAGCCTCGGCGATTTCCTCCACCG
Source organism: Paracoccaceae bacterium (assembly GCA_027000645.1). GTDB lineage: Bacteria > Pseudomonadota > Alphaproteobacteria > Rhodobacterales > Rhodobacteraceae > Jhaorihella. The sequence continues at coordinate 720 of JALTNO010000006.1, forward strand.
TCGCGGTGGTGTCCAGGTGGTCCTTCAGCCAGGAGAGGGTAAATTTCATGTCCGGGTCTCCTTGGGGAGAACAATTTCGTGCAAGTTGCTTGCGGTGAGCATCGCTCCCGGCCCGTGGGCGGAAGCGATGAAATCGCGCCCGCCCTGGGGGGCGGGTCGGGCGCGATGCGGGGCTGAAGCCCCGCGATCACAACCAGCCGTTGTCACCGGCTCAGCCCCCCGCGCAGGGTCGGCACGTCCAGCGCCGCGAACCCGTAGTGCCGCAGCCAGCGCAGGTCGGACTCGAAGAACGCCCGCAGGTCGGGGATGCCGTATTTCAGCATCGCCAGCCGGTCGATGCCGATGCCGAAGGCAAAGCCCTGGTATTTCTCGGGGTCGATACCGCCGGCGGCGATCACCCTGGGATGGACCATGCCGCTGCCCAGAATCTCCAGCCAGTCGTCGCCCTCGCCGATCTTCAGCGTGCCGCCCTCCCACGAGCAGCGGATATCGACCTCGGCCGAGGGCTCGGTGAACGGGAAATGCGAGGCGCGGAAGCGCAGCTCCACCTCGTCCACCTCGAAGAACGCCTTGACGAATTCCTCCAGCGTCCATTTCAGGTTCGCCATCGAGATGTCGGTATCCAGCGCCAGCCCCTCGACCTGGTGGAACATCGGGGTGTGGGTCTGGTCGTAATCGGCGCGATAGACGCCGCCGGGGCAGATCACCCGCAGCGGCGCGCCGTGGGCCTCCATCGCCCGAATCTGCACCGGCGAGGTATGAGTGCGCAACACATGCGGCGGGCGGTCGTCGCCTGCCGCCCGGTGCATGTAGAAGGTGTCCATCTCGGCCCGCGCGGGGTGATGGGCAGGGATGTTGAGCGCATCGAAATTGTACCAGTCGGTTTCGATGCGCGGCCCTTCGGCCACCGAAAACCCCATCTCGGCGAAGATCGCGGTCAGCTCCTCGGTGGCCTGGCTGACCGGGTGGATCGTGCCCTGCCGGCGCGTCCGCGCGGGCAGCGTCACATCCAGCCACTCGCTGCGCAGCCGCTCCTCCAGCGCCGCGTCGGCCAGCGCCGCCTTGCGCGCGGCGAGGGCGGCGTTGATTTCGCTCTTGAGCGCATTCAGCGCCGGGCCGGCCTGCTTGCGCTCTTCCGGGGTCATCTTCCCCAGTTCGCGCATCCTGAGGCTGACCTCGCCCTTCTTGCCCACTGCCGAGACGCGGATGGCCTCCAGCGCCGCCTCGTCCGCCGCATCGGCAATCTGGCCCAGAAATTTTCGCTTGAGATCGTCGAGATCGTCCACGGGCAGGCTCCTTGCATCAATCGCGTGCTTGCTAACGCAAGGTCGGGCGGGCCACAAGTTCCACATGGGCACCGCGGCCGGCGCGGGGCCTGCGGGTCACAGCTCGCGCCAGAAACCGGGCAGGAACAGGGTGTAGACGGTCATCATCTCCAGCCGGCCCACATACATGCCGAAGGCCAGCAGAAGCTTCGGCCCCGAGCCAAGATCGGCGAAATTGCCCGCCGGCCCGATGCTGTCGCCGATGCCGGGGCCGACATTGGCAGTCGCCGTCAGCGCCCCGCTCAGCGACGTGGCAAAGTCCAGCCCCATCAGGGCCAGCGCCCCGGCCAGCACCGCCACCGTCACCAGGTAGAAGGTGAAGAACGCCACCACCCCCTGAAGCACGTCGGGCGCAACCGGACGGCCTTCGTAGCGGATCGCGAAAACCCCGTTGGGGCTGACCACCCGGCGCATGCTGGCCTTGAGCGCCCGCCAAAGGATGATCCAGCGCATCGCCTTGGCCCCGCCAGCAGTGGACCCGGTGCAGCCCCCCACCGCCGTCAGGCCGAAGAACACCACCGCCGCAAACGGACCCCACGCGGTGTAGTCGGTCGTCGCATAGCCGGTGGTCGTCACCACCGAAACCACGTTGAAGGCGACAAGCCGCAGGGCATCGGCCAGAAGGAACCCGCTGTTGAACCACAGCCAGAAGGTCATGACCGCGATAACGGCGCACAGCGCCAGAAGCATGGCCCGCACCTGTTCGCTGGCCACGGTTCCGCGTGTGACAAGGCGCAGATACCACACGAATGGCAGCCCGCCCATCAGCATGAAGGCGGTGGCCGACCATTGCAGAAAGGCGCTGTCGAAGTGCCCGAAGGATGAGTCGTAGTTGGAAAACCCGCCCGTCGAGAGGGTCGTCAGCGCGTGCGTTATCGCGTCGAAGGACGACATTCCCCCGGCAAGATACACCGCCGCGCAGGCGAGGATAAGCGCGAGATAGGTGCCAAGCGTGCCCATCGCAAAGCGGGTGGCGGTGCGGAATTCCTTCTCGTTCCTGTCCGAGCTTTCGGTGCGGAAAAGCTGCATCCCGCCGACCCGCAGGACCGGCAGAAGCGCCATGCCGGCGACCACGAAGCCGACGCCGCCGATGCCTTGCAGAATGGCGCGCCACAGAAGGATGCCGCGGGGGGTTTCGTCGAGACCGCTCATGACGGTGGAACCGGTTGTCGTCACCGCCGAGATGGTTTCGAACAGCGCATCCACTGCGGTCAGTTTCCACAGGAACAGCGGCAGGGCGCCCGCCAGCGCAGCGGAGAGCCACACCGAAGATGTCAGCAGAAAGGTATGAGGGCGGCGGAACCGGGCCAGCTCCCCGCCCCGTACTGCAAGGGTGATCAGACCGCCGACCAGGCCCGCGATGAAGGCGGCCTCGGTGAACACGCCGGCGGTGGCGCGGAAGATGAAGGCGTCAAGCGCCATCAGGGCCGCCACGCCGAGCACGATCAAGCCGTTTGCGAAGATCACCAGCCGCATGGCCGTTTCCCTTCCCTGCCGGTCGCGCCCCAGACAAGCAGAACGTGCCCCGCGATGCCAGTGCGGGGACCGTCCCGCGCAAGGCGCTCAGATGTCGATCACCATCATGGTCGCGGTCATGGTGGAGATCAGCCTGTCCTTGTCCGCGCCGGCGGCAAACGCCCGGCCCTCGCTGACCATGATGGTGCGGCCGGGCTTGAGCACCTCGGCAACGAAGCGGAACCTCTCGCCCAACCCGGCGGCCAGGAAATTGGTCTTGAACTCGATGGTGGTGATTCCCTTGCCCGCCGCCACCAGCGTCACCGCCGAGAACCCGCATGCCGTGTCCAGCAGCGCCGCGATCGCGCCGCCATGCAGGCCGCCATGCTGCTGCAGGAGGCGTTCGTGGAAATCCTGTTCGATGACGATTCGTCCCGGCGCCACCTCGGTCAGTTCCGCGCCGAAGTTGCCCATCAGCCCCTGCGCGGCAAATGCGCCCCGCACATGGGATTCGAAATCGGGGTTGCGCGGTTCGAAACGGCTCATGCGGGATGCTCCCTGAAAACCGCAGAACCCGCCTCCGTCGCCGGATGCGGGTTCACGGGGTTCACCTGCCCGGGCCTGTCAGGCGGCCAGAGCCGCCTGCGCCCTGGCGACGATGGCGCCGAAGGCTTCGGGTTCATGCACGGCCAGGTCGGCCAGAACCTTGCGGTCCACCTCGATCCCGGCCTTGTTCAGACCGTTGATGAAGCGCGAATAGGTCAGGGATTCGTCATGCGCGCGCACGGCGGCGTTGATGCGCTGGATCCACAGGGCGCGGAAGTTGCGCTTGCGCTGCTTGCGGTCGCGGGTCGCGTACTGGTTGGCCTTGTCGACGGCCTGCTTGGCGACCTTGAAGGTGTTCTTGCGGCGGCCATAGTAACCCTTGGCGGCCTTGATGATCTTCTTGTGACGGGCGTGGGTCTTGGTTCCACCTTTGACGCGGGACATGGTCCTTGCCTCCTCTGCTCAGCGGTCGTAGGGCATGAAGCCCTTGACGATCTTGGTGTCGGGGGCGGACATGATCGTGGTGCCGCGGGCATTGCGGATGAACTTGTTGGTCCGCTTGATCATGCCGTGACGCTTGCCGGCCTGGGCCGTCTTGACCTTCCCGGTCGCCGTCATCTTGAAGCGCTTCTTGGCGCTCGACTTGGTTTTCATCTTGGGCATTTCCGTCTCCTTCAGGGGTCGGTTGCACACGCGACTCGGCATGCCTCTTCGCCGGCCGCGCGATCAGGAGGGCCGTTTACGAAAACCCGGCGCAAACGGCAAGGGGAAAATCGCGCCGTCCGATCGCGGTGCGGTCATGGCGCAGTCATGGCGCGAAACGCGCGATCACCCTGCTGAAGACGCGCGGCAGGTCCTCGAACCCGTAGCCTCCGGGGTGCCGGTTGAAGGCATAGACCACCAGCCCCAACGCGATTGCCGCCACCAGGACCGGAGAGATGGACAGCCTGCCGCGCCGCGTGGTGGCCATCATCGCCGGCACGGAAAACACGCCCAGCACGATACCGATTACCAAGGCAAGATCGGCATCCATCTGCCAGCCCTCATCACAACCAACGAACCTTTCGAACGAGGAAAGCCTACTCCGGGTCCACGTTCGAAATCAAACGTTCGTCGCAGGGCGCGACGCGCAGGATGTTGGTGGTGCCCGGCACGTTGAAGGGCACGCCGGCCACCACGACGATCTGGTCGTCGGCACCGGCAAAACCGCCGGCACGGGCGGCGCGTGCGGCATTGATGACCGCGCCCTTGAAGCGTTCCAGCTCGCCGGTCATCACGCAGTTGCACCCCCAGCTCAGGCACAGCCGCCGGGCGGTGCCTCGCTGCGAGGTCATCGCGATGATCGGCACGAAGGGCCGCTCGCGCGCGGTCAGAAGCGCGGTCGTCCCGCTTTGCGTGAAACAGCAGATGGCCTTGATCTCGGTGGTTTCGGCGATCTCGCGCGCGGCGGCGACGATCGCGTGGGCGGTGCTGCCTCCCTTGGCGATCCGGGTCGCCGCCACCAGTTCGGCGTAGGCGGGATCGTGTTCGACCTCGATGGCCACCTTGTCCATGGTGCGCACGGCCTCGACCGGATAGCGACCGGCCGCCGATTCCGCCGACAGCATCACCGCATCGGTACCCTCATAGATCGCCGCCGCCACGTCCGACACCTCGGCACGGGTGGGCATCGGGCTGCCGACCATGCTTTCCAGCATCTGGGTGGCGACGATCACCGGCTTGGCCGCCGCGCGGCATTTCAGTACCAGCCGCTTCTGGATCGGCGGCACCGCCGCCACCGGAAGCTCCACCCCCAAGTCGCCGCGTGCCACCATGATGCCGTCGGAAACCGCCAGAATGTCGTCGAAGGCCTCGACCGCGGCCGGCTTTTCGATCTTCGACAGGATCGCCGCGCGCCCGTCCACCAGCCTGCGCGCCTCGATCACGTCCTGCGCGCGCTGGACGAAGCTCAGAGCCAGCCAGTCCACCCCCAGCCGGCAGGCAAATTCCAGGTCTTCGCGGTCCTTGTCGGACAGGGCGGCAACGGGCAGCACCACATCGGGCACGTTCACCCCCTTGCGGTTGGAAATCGTCCCGCCCACGACCACCCGGCATTCGGCGAAATCGTCGCCGCAGCTATCCACCTGCAACCGGATCCTGCCATCATCCACCAGCAACGACGCCCCGGGCCTGAGCGCGGCAAAGATCTCGGGGTGCGGAAGGCAGACCCGCGTGGCATCGCCCGGCGCCGGATCCAGGTCCAGCCGGAAGCGCGCCCCGTCATGCAGGGTCTCGGCACCGTCGGCAAAGACCCCGACCCGCAGCTTCGGCCCCTGAAGATCGGCCAGGATGGCGATCGGGCCGCCCAGCTCTCTTTCCACCTGCCGGATGATCCGGTGCTTTTCGCGGATCTCGTCATGGGTTCCGTGGCTCATGTTCAGCCGGAAGACATCCGCCCCGGCTTCGTGCAGGGCGCGGATCATCTCGTGGCTGTCAGAGGCCGGACCGAGAGTGGCCACGATCTTCACATTGCGCAGGCGCCTCATGCCGGTTCTCCCGTCTCGTCCGAATTGTTATCGCAAACATGTTTTGCCGGGTTATGACCGGATTTTCATTCCCCGGCAACTCCCCTAAAGCTTGCCGGCAAAGAGATGGCAGGCAGATGACATACACCCCATATTTCATCCACGGCGAAGACCGTCCCGGCCGCTGGCTGATCACCTGTGACCATGCTACCAACACGGTTCCCCCGGATGTGGGTGGTGGCTCGCTCGGCCTTGCGCGCGAGGACATGGAGCGCCACATCGCCTATGATGTCGGCGCTTGGGGCGTGTCGCAGCACCTGGGCGCGCTGCTGAACGGTCCGGTGATCGGGGCCAACTTCTCGCGCCTGGTGATCGACCCCAACCGGGGCGAGGACGACCCCACCCTGCTGATGAAGCTTTATGACGGCTCGGTAATCCCGGCCAACCGCCACGCCGATGCGGCCGAGCGGGAAAGGCGCCTGAACGCATATTACCGCCCCTATCACCGCGAACTGGCCCGGCTGGCGGCGCTGCCGCACATGGTGATCGTGGCGGTGCACAGCTTTACCCGCCAGCTGCGCGGGCGCGATCCGCGGCCGTGGCATGTCGGCATCCTGCACACTGCGGACGAACGCCTCTCGCGCCCTCTTCTCGACCTGCTCCGCGCCGAAAGAGACCTGGTCGTGGGCGACAACGAACCCTATTCGGGCCACCTGCCCGGCGATTCCATCGACCGCCACGCCACCGCCTTCAACCGGCCCAACGTGCTGATCGAAATCCGCAACGACCTGATCGCCGACCACGCGGGGCAACGGGAATGGGCCGAAAGACTGGCCCCCCTGCTGGAACGGGCGCTGGAACGCGCGGAGCTGTAGTCCGGCCGATCGGCGCGGCGCATCGACATCCGGGAAATCGCCCGCATCCGGGTTGCAGAAACATGGGCCGCAGACCCATCGAAACCGTCATGTCTCTTGTCCGGCAAGAAGGTTGAGAATACAGATCATGATCCGAGCGGCAGAGGTCTGGCCGCACCCCGCCCTAACCGTGCCGCGCCGCTACCGTCTTCAGCTGCGAAAATCCGTAAAGCGCCTCGAAGCCCTTTTCGCGGCCATGACCCGACTTGCCGACACCGCCGAAGGGCAGTTCCACCCCGCCGCCCGCGCCGTAGTTGTTGATGAACACCTGCCCCGCATTCAGCCGCCGCGCCAGCCGCATCTGCCGGGCGCCGTCGCGGCTCCAGACCCCGGCCACAAGGCCATAGCCGGTGCCGTTGGCGATCCGCACCGCCTCGTCCTCCGTGTCGAAGGGAATCAGCACCTGAACCGGGCCGAAGATCTCCTCCTGCGCCAGCACGTGATCGGGCGGCACATCGGCAAAAAGCGTGGGCCGCACATAGGCGCCCGCCGCCGGGGCATGATCCACGATCCGCCCCTGCGCGGCCACGGTCAGATCCAGCCCGCGAGCAAGGAAACCCTCGACAATCTCCTTCTGCCGGAGCGAAATCAGCGGCCCCACGCGCAGATCCTCCAGCGCCGGGCCGACGGTCAAACCCTCATAGGCGTCGGCCATGCGCGCCTTCACCTCCTCGTAAACCCCGCGCTGAGCCAGTATCCGCGACGACGCCGAACAGGTCTGGCCGGCATTCTGACACCCGGCATTGACCAGAAACGGCAAGGCCGCATCCAGATCCGCATCATCGAACACCAGCTGCGGAGACTTGCCGCCCAGCTCCAGCGTTACCGGCACCACATTCGCCGCCGCCGCCGCCTGAACCCGCGCCCCGGTGGCCACCGACCCGGTAAAGCTGAGATGATTCACCCCCGGATGCGCCGCCAGCGCCGCCCCGGCCTCGCCCCCGAGCCCCGGCACCACGT
>JALTNO010000007.1 GCA_027000645.1 Paracoccaceae bacterium
GCGAAAAGCCGCACAAGATCGCGGAATTTCCGTTCGGAAATTCTCCCCCGAAACAGATACCTGTTTTTCTGAGCCATATGAACACCTTAGTATGGGCTCAGAACTGCTCAACTGGAATAGACCCTTTGGGCAAGATGAAGAGGGGGCGGGTGACAGGGGAATGCGAATACGGCCTCGCGCTTGGGGGCGACATTCCGTATAAGGCCGGCAACAGTTACGGGAGCTGCTGCCATGACCGGAGAATTGTCGCCCATCGACAAGGCCAAGTTCGTCGCCGCCAAGCGCGCCGCCGATTTCGTCGAGGACGGGATGCGGGTGGGGCTGGGTACCGGATCGACCGCCGCCTGGCTGGTTCGCTGCCTGGGCGAGATGGTGCGCGAGGGCGGACTGAAGTTTCGTGGCGTGCCGACTTCGACCCGGACGGCGGAGCTGGCCCGCGAAGTGGGGATCGAGGTGATTTCGCTGGACGAGGCGAAGTGGCTCGATCTGACCATCGACGGGGCCGACGAGTTCGACAGCGAGCTGAACCTGATCAAGGGCGGCGGCGGGGCGTTGCTGCAGGAAAAGATCGTGGCCACGGCGTCCGACCAGATGGTGGTGATCGCCGATGTGGGCAAGGAGGTCGAGACGCTTGGCGCCTTTCCTCTGCCGGTCGAGGTGATCCCGTTCGGGTGGCAGACGACGCTGGCGCTGATCGAGGAGACGCTGACCTCGATGGACGTGCTGGGCCGCACCGGGACGTTGCGGATGAATGGCGATGCGCCGTTCGTGACCGACGAGGGAAATTACATCATCGACCTGCATCTGCGGCGCATCGGCGAACCGAGGCAGCTGGCGCTGGTGCTGAACCAGATGCCCGGCGTGGTTGAAAACGGGTTGTTCATGGATATCTGTGACATCGTCGTGGTCGGCTACGGGGATGGCCGGGTCGAGTTGCGCGACATCAACGAGGGCACGATCGAACATGACCGGCTGGACTTTCTGGAAAGCGACAACCTGTTCTCCGATCTTGCCGACTAGGGGTATGACTGCATGAATTTCGACTATGATCTGTTCGTCATCGGAGGAGGCTCCGGCGGCGTGAGGGCAGCCCGCGTGGCGGCCGGCGAGGTTGGCGCCAGGGTGGGGCTGGCGGAAGAGGACCGCTATGGCGGCACCTGTGTGATCCGCGGCTGCGTGCCCAAGAAGTTCATGGTGTTTGCCAGCGAATATGGCACCCTGATCGACGATGCCCATGCCTATGGCTGGGACGTGAGCAGGCGCGGCTTCGACTGGGAGAGGTTCAGGGGCGTGCTGCATGCCGAGCTCGATCGGCTCGAAGGCGTCTATCGCAACATCCTGAAGTCGAACGGTGTCGAAACCTTCGATCAGCGTGCCTGCCTTGCGGACCCGCACACGGTCGAACTGGCCGACGGCACCCGCAAGACGGCAAGGCATATCCTCATCGCCACCGGTGGGCGGCCGTCGCTGCCGGGGCTGCCGGGGGACGAGCTGGGGATCACCTCGAACGACGTCTTTCACTTCGAGGAACTGCCGAAATCCGTGCTGGTGGCGGGGGGCGGTTACATCGCCTGCGAATTTGCCGGGATTCTCAACGGCCTCGGGGTGGAGGTGACCCAGTATTACCGCGGCGCCCAGATCCTGCGCGGTTTCGACGACGAGGCGCGCGGACTGGTGTGCGAGGAAATGATTCAGAACGGCATCGACGTGCGGGTGGGCACCACGATCATCGACATGAAGCCCGACGCGCGCGGCGTGCGCGTCCGGGCCACCAACGGCAGCGAGCGGGTCTTCGAGAAGGTGCTTCTGGCCACCGGCCGGGTTCCGAACAGCGCCGGGCTGGGGCTTGAGGATCTGGGGATCGAGCTGGGGCGCCATGGCGAGATCGTCGTGGACGACTACAGCCAGACCTCGGTGCCGTCGGTCTATGCCATCGGTGACGTGACCAACCGGGCCAACCTGACCCCGGTGGCGATCCGCGACGGCATGGCCTTCGTGGAAACCGTGTTCCGGGGCAACCCGACGCCGGTGGATCACGAACTGATCCCGACCGCGATCTTCACCC
>JALTNO010000008.1 GCA_027000645.1 Paracoccaceae bacterium
GTCGCGCAAGGATCCTCGCCAGATGGCCGGCCGCACCGAGAACAACCGCGTGGTCAACTTCGACGGGACGCCGGAACTCGCCGGCCGCTTCGGCCCGGTCCGCCCCACCGGGGCCCGGCCCCGTTCCCGGCCCGGCCGGCCGATCACCCCCCCTGCAATGCCCGCCAGCCGATGTCACGCCGGCAGAACCCTTCCGGCCAGTGAATCGCATCGACCATGGCATAGGCTCGCTCGCGCGCCTCGCGCAGACTGGCCCCGCGCGCGGTGGCATTCAGAACCCGCCCGCCCGCGGCCACGATCCGCCCGTCGCCCTCGGCGGTGCCGGCATGAAAACACATCTCGAAACTGCTCTCCGGCAAACCCTCCAGCCCGCCGATCTCGCTGCCCTTCTCGTAGGCCCCCGGATAGCCCTTTGCCGCCAGTACCACCGTCATGGCATGATCGTCGGCCCAGTTCACCCGAACCCCGGCCAGTCGCCTCTCGGCCGCCGCATGCATCAGGTCGAAGGCCTGCGCCCCCAGACGCATCATCAGCACCTGACACTCGGGGTCGCCGAAACGCACGTTGTATTCCACCAGCCGCGGCTGCCCGTCACGGATCATCAGCCCGGCATAGAGCACCCCCGTATAGGGAATCCCGCGCCGGGCCATCTCGTCGATGGTCGGGCGGATGATCTCCTCCATCGCGCGCCTTTCCACCTCCTGGCTCAGCACCGGAGCCGGAGAATAGGCCCCCATGCCGCCGGTATTGGGGCCGGTATCGCCCTCGCCCACCCGTTTGTGGTCCTGGGCGGTCCCCACCGAGAGGATGTCGCGCCCGTCGCAGAGCACGAACAGCGAGGCTTCCTCGCCCTCCATGAACTCTTCGATCACCACCTCGGCACCGGCACTGCCGAAAGCGCCGCCGAACATGTCGTCGATGGCCGCCAGCGCCGAGGCCTCGTCCATGGCGACGACCACCCCCTTGCCGGCAGCAAGACCGTCGGCCTTGACCACGATCGGCGCCCCCCGCGCCCGCACATGCGCCTTAGCCGCCTGGGCATCCGAAAACCTCGCCCAGGCCGCCGTGGGCACGCCGGCGGCGTCGCAGATCTGCTTGGTAAAGCTCTTCGATGCCTCGAGCCGCGCCGCCGCCGCCGAAGGCCCCAGCACCAGGATCCCCGCCTCGCGCAGCCGGTCGGCCACGCCGGCCGCCAGCGGCGCCTCGGGGCCGATGATGACGAAATCGATCGCCTGCGCCTGCGCGAATTCCGCCACCGCGCCCGCGTCGTTGATGTCAAGCGCGGCACATTCGGCAATCCGGGCGATGCCGGCATTTCCCGGCGCGACGATCAGCTTGTCGCATTTCGGATTCTGCATCACCGCCCAGGCCAGCGCATGTTCGCGCCCGCCGCCGCCGAGGATGAGTATGTTCATGGGGGAAGCCCTCCGTTCCGCTTGGCCTTGCCTGCGGCGCGTTCTAAGCTGAGCGCCAATGCAGAACAAGGCGAAGACATGTCCGATCTGATCGACGACCCGCTGCCGGGGCGGAACCTGCCGGAATACACCGTCTCGGAAATCTCGGGCGAGGTGAAGCGCACGCTTGAGGGCGCCTTCGGCCGCATCCGCGTGCGCGGCGAGGTGGGGCGGGTGTTCCGGGCGCGCTCGGGGCATCTCTATTTCGACATCAAGGACGAACGCAACGTGCTGGCCTGCACCACATGGAAGGGGCAGATCGCCGGACTGTCGGTGATGCCCGAAGAGGGGCTGGAGGTCATCGTCACCGGCCGCATGACCGCTTTTGGCGGGCAGTCGAAATACAACCTCAACGTGGACGAGGTGGCCGTCGCCGGCCAAGGCGCGCTGATGGCGCTGCTGGAAAAACGCAAGAAACAGCTTGCCGCCGAGGGACTGTTCGACCCCGCCCGCAAGAAGAAGCTACCGTTCCTGCCGCGGGTGATCGGCGTGGTCACCTCGCCCTCGGGGGCGGTGATCCGCGACATCCTGCACCGCCTGCGCGACCGTTTCCCGCGCCGCGTGCTGATCTGGCCGGTGGCGGTACAGGGCAAGGACTGCGCGGGCGAGGTGGCCCGCGCCATCGAGGGCTTCAACCGCCTCGCCCCCGGCGGCCCCCTGCCCCGGCCCGACCTGATCATCGTCGCCCGCGGCGGCGGATCGGTCGAGGATCTGTGGGGCTTCAACGAGGAAATCGTCGCCCGCGCCGCCGCCGCATCCCAGATCCCGCTGATCTCGGCGGTGGGGCATGAAACCGACACCACGCTGATCGACTACGCCGCCGACAAGCGCGCTCCCACCCCCACCGCGGCAGCCGAGATGGCGGTTCCCGTCCGGCTGGAGCTGCTGGCATGGTGCGACGACATGGGCGCGCGACTGCGCCGCGCCGCCACCGACGCGATCGCCCGGCGGCACCAGCGGCTGGCCGACCTCGCGCGCGCCCTGCCGCGCCCCGATTCGCTGCTGGAGGGGCCGCGGCAAAGGCTGGACCGGGCGGCCGAGGCCCTGCCGGATGCGCTCATCCGCGGGGTCCAGGTCCGGCGCCTGCGGCTGAGCGAGATCAGCGGCAGCCTGCGTCCGGCCACGCTGCGCCGGATGACGGCACAGGAAAGACGCCGGCTGCAGGATCTTTCGGCGCGCCTTTCCCCGGCGCTGGCACGGGCTACCGCCACGAGGCAGGAGCGCCTGCGCGCACATGTCCGGCGGCTGGCGGCGGCGCGGCCCGACCGGGACATCCGCCGCCGGAGGGAGGATCTCGACCGCCTCGCGCACCGCCTTGCGACGGCGGCCCGCACCGGGCTGGAGCGATGGCGGCGACAGCTGGAGGCCACCGACCGGCTGCGCGAAACGCTGAGCTACAAGGCGACCCTGGCGCGCGGCTACGCGGTGGTGCGCGCGGGCGGCGAGGTGGTCACCACAAGGGCAAGGGCGGCACGGGCCCGCACCCTCGACATCGAGTTCCGCGACGGCCACCTGACCGCCCGGCCGGAACCCCCGGGCGGACCCGACCCGGCAGAGCAGCCCGAACAGGGCACGCTTTTCTGAGTCGGAAAAACGCCGGGCACATGCCCCCGGCCCCGCTGCGCCCCGAAACCGGCACCCCCGCCACAACCCGGGAAAGGCGGCCGGAAAAGGAAAGACCCGCCCGGATCAGGGGCGGGTCTTCCTGTTGCTGCCGGCGCCGAACCGCAAGAGGGTCAGTCGTTGTCGAGCGCCTCGACCGCCTTCTGGAGATCTTCCTTCGTCACTTCCTTTTCGGTGACGCTGGCCAGTTCGAAGACGTAATCCACCACCTTGTCCTCGAAGATCGGCGCGCGCAGTTGCTGCTGCATCTGCGGGTTCTGCTGCACGAATTCGAAGAAGGCGCGTTCCTGCCCCGGATACTGGCGAGCCTGGTTCATGATCGCCTGGGTCATCTCGGAATCGCTGACCTCGACCTCGGCCTTCTGGCCCAGCTCGGCCAGCAGAAGCCCCAGGCGCACCCGGCGCTCGGCCAGCTTGACATGCTCTTCGGTCGGCTCGATCTCGTCGTGGTCATGCCCCTCGACATCGGGGTTTTCCTCGTGCCACAGCTGATGGGCGATCTGCTTCGCCTCAGCCTCGACAAGGCTGGGGGGCAGGTCGAAATCGACCATCTCGTCCAGCCTGTCGAGAAGCGCCCGTTTCATCACCGCGCGCGAGGCGTCCGAATATTCCGCCTCGAGCCGCTCGGCAATCTGGGCCTTGAGCTGGTCCAGCGACTCGGCGCCGAACTTCCTGGCCAGCTCGTCGTCGATCTCGGCGGCGACGGGCTCCTTCACCTCCTTGACGGTGCAGGTGAATACGGCCTCCTTCCCGGCCAGGTGATCGGCCTGGTAGTCCTCGGGGAAGGTGACGGTCACGTCCTTTTCCTCGCCCGCCTTCACGCCGATCAGCTGTTCCTCGAAGCCGGGAATGAAGCTGCCCGAGCCCAGCACCAGCGGGTAATCCTCGGCCGAGCCGCCCTCGAAGGCCTCGCCATCCACCTTGCCCACGAAGTCGATCACCACCTGATCGCCCTCTTTCGCCTTCGACCCCTTCCGGCGCGGCTTGAAGTCCTGCGCCGTCTCGGCCAGCGATTTCAGCGCCTCTTCCACGGCGTCGTCATCGGCCTTGACCACCAGCTTTTCCAGCTCGATGGATTTCAGATCCACCTCGGGAATGTCGGGCAGGGCCTCGTAGGACATCTCGATATGGACGTCGTCTCCCTCCTTCCAGTCCTCGTTGGTCATCCTGACCTCGGGCTGCATGGCCGGGCGGTCGCCGGTTTCCTCGAAATGCTTCGCCATGGCGCTGTCGATGCTTTCCTGCATCGCCTCGCCCAGCAGGCGCTTTCCGAACTGACGCTTGAGCAGCGTCAGCGGCACCTTGCCCTTGCGGAAGCCCTTCATCTCGATATCGGGCTGTGCCTCGGCCAGTTTCTCATCGACCTTGGCCTCCAGTTCCGCAGCGGTGACGGTGATGGCGTAGCCCCGCTTCAGACCTTCTTTCAGCGTCTCGGTGACCTGCATATGTTTCCCCATGAGTTCAGGGGGCGCCCGCGGATCGTGCGCCCATGCGAATTTGGGGCCTTCTATTTGCCCGCGCACGGCTTCGCAAGGGGGATTGCACGGCAGGGCCGCCCAACAGCCCCCCACCGCCCGGATTCAGCCCGATTTCCGCCCGCACCCCGGAAAGCCGGGCGCCCGAACGAAAGACGGCGGCGCAGGACGCCGCCGCCGTTTCCTTGCCGAAACTGCCTCCGCTCAGAACTTCCAGCGGGCGCCGAACAGGATCGATGACGCATCCCGGTAGGCGACAGCCGTCTCGGAAAGACTGTAGTCGCGATAGCCTAGGTAGGCCTCGACATTGGCATTGTCGAATTTCTGCACCGCGCCGATGCCCAGCGACTTGGACGTGGACCCGACGGAGTTGAAATCGCTGCCCCGGTAGTAATCCACCGAGATGGCGGTGCTGCCAACGGCGAACCAGTTGCTGATATAGCCGACCTTGCCGTAGGTGTAGTCGCCGCTGTTCTTGCGGCTGCCGGCGGCGACGGTCACGTTGAAGCCGGACGGGAACAATGCGCTGAACGATCCCATCGTGTCGTCCTGGTCCACGCCGTTGCGGTCGCGCCGGGAAAAGCCGATGGCGCCCTTCATCTTCACGCCCCCCGCTTCGCCGGAGTAGCGCAGCGCAATGTCGGTGTACTTGTCATTGCTGCCAACGGTCAGGATTTCTTCGCCATAGGCTGCCGCCACCGAGAACCCGCCACCGAAGGTCGGCGAGTCATAGCGGATGCGGCCGCGCCGGCCGCCATCGAGATTGGGAAAGACGTTCTTGATGGCAACACCCGAAAGCGCGCCGGCTGCGGTGCGGAAGCGGAAGCTGCCGGCGGTGTCGGAGATCGCCGAATAGGTGACGAGCGTGGTTCCCGAAAAATCGTTCTCGGCGACACCGTCTGTCGCCATGCTGCCCTGGCCGACATAGAATTTTCCGTAAGTGTCTGTCTGCCAAGCGAAATCGATCTTGCGCAGCTTGGTGCGCGACCAGTCGATCGCCTTGGGCGTACTGGTCTGCGACAGGCCGTCAGACGGGCGCAGCCCGAGGGCGGTTTCGAAATTGAAGGAAAACTCGCCATTCGCCATCGGCTGACGCAGCCAGAAGCCGACGCGGCTGTTGGAGTTGACGTTGTCCACCAGCTTGCCGGTCGAGGACACGCCATCATCGAAAGTCAGGTAGGCCGGGTCGAACTGGCCGTAAAAGAGGGCAGAGCCACCATTGCCATTTTCATAGCGCAGTTGCGCCGCAGCCGGGACAGCCGCCCCGGCCGTGATCGCGGCCACGATCAGCGGAGTTGCATAGGATCTGGACATGATTATCGCCTTTTTTTGTCTTGGAGACAGTGCCGTTCCCTTCGGAAACCGGACGAAGGGGAGATTGTGACACAGGCTTCGACATAGGGCGCGAAAACCGGTTGGTTAGGGCCGGGCAGGACCGCCGCGCAACTTTCGCCTTCGTGTTGCGTCAGCGCAACACCCTGCTGCCGGACGGTCACTACCGTGCAAGGACCGATGTCTCGGTGCGCCCCGATCAGTTCCGGTAGTCGCTCAGCATCGCATCGACGACGCTGTCGCGGGTGATCACGCCCTTCACATTGTCCACATGCGACGACCGGGTGTTGCCAAGAACAAGCTCGGCAACGTGGCCATGCGCCTCCATGCGCTTGAGCACCGATTCCAGCAGGTTGCCTTCCAGCGTCACGCCCACGGGCCTGAGAATCGGCGACAGCGGGATTGTGGGCCGGTCGGGGTGGACCTCGACGATGCCGACCACGTGCTTGCCCCGCGCCACCAGCGCATGGGCGGGGCGGGACGGCATGTCCGAGACGCGCACCGGATCGTCGGGCATATCGGCCATGTCGATGACCGCGGCGATCGGCTCCATCACTTCCGAGGCATTGCGGATCGGGAACATGTGCGACCGGCGGTCCTTGGGAATGTTGTGGCCGCGCCGGGCAAGTTTCATGGTGTAGATGTTCTCTTCCGACAGGGTCCGGCGCACGCCGATGGCGCAGGCCACCGCCACGATCGCGGCGACGGTGATGTTGTAGTCGCCGGTCATCTCGAAGATCATCATGATCGCGGTCATCGCGGCGCCGGTGCCGCCGCCGACGATGCCGGCCATCCCCACCAGCGCGAAGGTCACCGGGCTGAAGCCGAGATTCGGCCACAGATCGCCCAGCACCGCGCCGAAGGCCCCGCCAAGCGTCGCCCCGAGGAACAGCGAGGGCGAAAAGATGCCGCCCGATGCCCCCGCGGCAAGGCTGACGCAGGTGGCCACCAGCTTGGCCGCGAACAGCAGCGCCAGCAGCCACCAGACGGTCAGCGCATCGTTGAGGATGGCCTGGATCGTGGCATAGCCGACGCCGGCGGTGTGATACATGCCGGTCCAGGTCACGAAGCCATACATCATGACCCCGAGAAAGCTCATCCCGATCACGTTGCGCACATAGGGATTGGCCGGAATCGCGTCGAACCGGTCCTCGATCCAGTGCAGGAACCACACGAACAGCCACGACGCCACGCCGCACAGGACGCCGAGGATGACGAACAGCGGCAGCATGTCCACCGACAGCGGCACGAAGGGGTCGTGCTGGGTATAGGAGATGACCAGGAAGGCGGGCTCGTCCCCGAAGGCCAGGCGGCCGATATAGGTGGCCGCGCCGGTGGACAGCACCACCGGCAGAAAGGTGCGGGCGCTGAACTCGGGCAGCATCAGCTCGATGGCGAACATCACCGCGCCCAGCGGCGTGTTGAAGGTGGCGGCAATGCCGGCCCCGGCCCCGGCGGCGACCAGCGTGATGACCTGCCACGGGCGCAGCTTCAGCCACTGCCCCAGGACCGAGCCGATGCCGCTGCCGATCTGGATGATCGGGCCTTCGCGCCCCACCGAGGCGCCCGATCCGATCGACAGCGCCGAGGCCAGCGACTTGATGACCACCACCTGCGGCCGGATGCGGCCGTTGCGGAAATAGATCGCGTCCATCACCTCGGGCACGCCGTGACCGCGGGCTTCGGGGGCGAATTTCGTGACCAGGAACACCACGATCAACCCGCCGATGACCGGAGCAAGGATGATCCACGCGCCGAAGGGGCTTTCGGGGGTGGGCAGGTTGGCGTCATATTCGAACGAAAACGTTCCCAGGAAGAACAGGTTGTGGATGATCGCAATGAGATATCGCAACGCGATGGCGCCAAAGCCGGTGATCACGCCGATCACCACGGCAATCACCGAAAGCACGATCAGGTTGACTTGCCGGTTGTGCGCGCCCGCTGTCTCTGGCATGGGATACCCTCGATATATTCGCGATCCTGAATCAGTGTCGGCGCCGCTTGTGTAATGGCTATTCGGTGCAAGTGAAAGCACCCCGATCAAGGCGGCGTCCGGGGCGGCTCCGCGACTGGCGGGGCGCGGGACACGCGAACGGGGTGACGAGGGAGACCTGGAAAATGGCGGCACAGGCGGTGCGTTCCGGAATTCGCGGATTGCGGCGCAAGATGCTCAGGCGGCGCCTGCCCGAGATCGTTCTCGGCGCGCTGGCGCTTGCGGGATACGTGTTCTACCTGAACCAGCAGGACGCCCGGGTGCAGGCACATTTCGAGAAAAGCCGCCGGGAGGCGCCACAGACCTATCTGGACGAGCTTCGCGTCGTGCGCGGCTTCAACGCCTATCTCGAAGCCTATGCAGAAATTCGCGGCTCCGGCCGGTTCAGCGACCCCGCGCCCGAGTTCCTTCTTGGCCGCTGGGCGGTGTTCGATCGCCCGCTGCGGGTCGATGACCGGTTCAGCACCACCTCGTGCCGCAACGCCGTTCTGGTGGAGAACGGCGTTGCGGCACGAGGT
>JALTNO010000009.1 GCA_027000645.1 Paracoccaceae bacterium
AGGTCGAATGGAAGCACCGCAGGACGGCCCGACGTCCTGGCGGAACTGATGGCGCTGCGGGCGATGAGCGTGGCGCAGTTGCGCGAGAAATGGGAGGCGCTGTTTGGTGCGCCCGCGCCGAATGGCAGCCGCGGCAATCTCGAGCTCCGGCTGGGCTACCGCATCCAGGAACTCGCCCTTGGCGGGCTGGGGCGCGGGACCCGGCGCACGCTCGACGCACTCGCCGAGGAGGTCGCCACTGGCAAGCTGGGCGGCCTGATCTCGGACCCGCGCAAACCCGCCCCTGGCACCAAGCTGGTGCGCGAATGGGAAGGTGAGGAGCATGTCGTCACCGTGCTGGCCGACGGGTTCGAGTGGCAGGGGCGGCGCTTCAAGTCGCTCTCGGCCGCCGTGCGCGCCATCACCGGCGTGAACTGGAACGGCTGGCGCTTTTTCGGCCTCGACCGGACGGGAGGGGTGAAATGACCCCTCGACAAACGCCCGCCCGCCGCCTGCGCTGCGCCATCTACACCCGCAAGTCGAGCGAGGAAGGGCTCGACATGGAGTTCAACAGCCTCGATGCGCAGCGCGAGGCTTGCGAGGCTTATATCGCCAGCCAGCGCGCCGAGGGCTGGGCCTGCCTGCGGGAACGCTACGACGACGGCGGCTTTTCCGGTGGCACGTTGGACCGCCCGGCGCTGAAGCAGCTGATCGCCGACATCGAGGACGGGCTGGTGGATGTGGTGGTGGTCTACAAGATCGACCGGCTCAGCCGCGCGCTGATGGATTTCTCCAAGCTGGTCGATATCTTCGACCGCCACGGCGTGACCTTCGTCTCCGTCACCCAGTCCTTCAACACCACCACCTCCATGGGCCGGCTGACGCTCAACATCCTGCTCAGCTTCGCCCAGTTCGAGCGTGAGGTGATCGGCGAGCGGATCCGCGACAAGGTGGCGGCCTCGAAAAAGAAGGGCATGTGGATGGGCGGGTTCGTCCCGCTCGGCTATGACGCCATCGACCGCAAGCTGGTCATCAACCCGGCCGAGGCCGAGAACGTCCGCACCATCTTCGAGCTTTTCGCGCGGTCCGAGACCACTGCCTCGGTCGTGCGGGAACTGGACGCGCGCGGCATCCGCTCCAAGCGAGGGCGGCCCATCGACAGGGGCGCGCTTTACAAGCTGCTGCACAACCGCATCTATCGCGGCGAGATCACCCACAAGGGTGCGGTCTATCCCGGCGCGCATGAGGCGATCATCAGCCCCGAGCTGTGGGACGCCGCCCATGCCGTTCTCAAGGGCAACACGCATGCCCGCGCCGGTCGCACACGGGCCGCTGCACCGGCCCTGTTGCGGGGGTTAATCTTCACCCAGACCGGCGCCGCGATGACGCCGCACCACACGAAGCGCAAGGGCAAGCGCTATTGCTATTATACCTCGATGGACGTGATCCGCGGTCGCCCAGGGGCCGAGTTGCGCGGGCCGCAACGGCTGCCGGCGGCGATGGTCGAGGAGGCGGTGATCGGCGAGGTGCGCCGCATGTTGCGCACGCCCGAGATCGTTGCGCGCACGGCGCGGGCGCTGAAAAAGGAGCGTCCGGATCTCGACGAAAACACCGTCGTCGCCACGCTCGCACAGTTCGATGACATGTGGGCCGCGCTGATCCCGGCCGAACAGGCGCGCGTCGTGCAGCTCTTGGTGGCGCGGGTCACGGTGGGCGAGGACGGCATGGACATCGACCTGCGCCATGACGGGCTCGGCGCCTTGGCCAGCCTGCTGACACCGAAAACGGAGGACGCCGCCTGATGCCCGGCCCCGACACGATCCGCGTCCACGTGCCGCTCACCTTGCGCAAACGCGGCGGCCGCCCGCGCATCCTTCCGCCCCAGGACATGGAGGCCGCAACGCCCTCGGGACAGGATCCCCGCCTCCTGCGCGCCATCGGCCGGGCATGGCGCTGGCGGAAGATGCTGGAGAGCGGCGAGGTCGCCACGCTCACCGATCTCGCCACCGACGAGGGCCTCTCCGACCGCTACCTCAGCCGCCTCACACGCCTCGCCTGGCTGGCGCCCGAGGTGCTGGAA
>JALTNO010000010.1 GCA_027000645.1 Paracoccaceae bacterium
GTGCGGTCGCAGTCGAAGGCGCGGCGATAGGCCTCGGCCAGCGTCGCGGCCCGGGCCGCGCCGCAGGGGTTGGCGTGCTTGATGATCGCGCAGGCCGGTCCCTCGGCGGGGTCGAACTCTGCCACCAGTTCGAACGCCGCGTCGGTGTCGTTGATGTTGTTGTAGCTCAGCTCCTTGCCCTGATGCTGGCGGGCGGTGGCCACGCCGGGCCGGTCCGAGCCATCGACGTAGAAGGCCGCGCGCTGGTGCGGGTTCTCGCCATAGCGCAGGGTCTGGGCGAGCGTCCCGGCGAATGCGCGGCGGCGCGGTGCCTCGATCTCCAGCGCCCCGGCCATCCAGTTCGACACCGCCGCGTCATAGGCGGCGGTGCGGGCATAGGCCTTCTGCGCCAGCTTGCGGCGGAATTTCGGGCAGGTGGCGCCGCCGTGCTGGTCCATGTCGCCCAGCAGCTTTTCGTAATCCTCGACATCCACCACCACGGTCACGAAGGCATGGTTCTTGGCCGCGGCGCGAATCATCGCCGGCCCGCCGATGTCGATGTTCTCGATGCACTCTTCCCAGTCCGCGCCTTTGGCCACGGTTGCCTCGAACGGGTAGAGATTGACCACCAGCAGGTCGATGGCGCCGATGCCGTGCTGCTCCATCGCCGCGACGTGGTCGGCATTGTCGCGCAGCGCCAGCAGCCCGCCATGCACCGCCGGATGCAGCGTTTTCACCCGCCCGTCCATCATTTCCGGGAATTTCGTGATTTCCGAGACATCGCGCACCTCGAGCCCGGCGTCGCGCATGGCCTTCGCCGTGCCCCCGGTGGAAAGAAGCTCCACCCCGCGCTCGGCCAGCCCCTGGGCAAGCGCGATGAGGCCGGTCTTGTCGGAAACGGAAATCAATGCGCGGCGCACAGGCGTCAGATCGGTCATCGGTATCAGGGTCCCTTCTGGGTCAGTCGTAAGGCAGCTCCGCGTCGTCCCGGTTCAGGTCGCGGATGGCGACGGCCGTATCATGGGCCTTGGCCAGCGTCCACCGGATGCGCGTCGCATACTCCATCGCGCGGCCGGACAGAACGATCTGTTTTGTCGCGCGCGGCTTCAGCCGTCCCTTTTCGAGGTAGACGCCCGGCTCGAGCGACAGCTTTGCCGTGCCGTCATGGCGGAACACCCAGATTTCGCCGCTTTTCAGCGCCATCGACACCGCCGAACCCCCCAGATCGAGCGTCGCATCCACATCCGGGTGCAGGTGAAAGCGCAGGTCGAAGGCGATCCCGGCCAGAAGATTGGCATCCATCGCCTTGTCGAATCGGCGCTTGTCTTCGTCCTCGACGGCCAGAAGCATGTCTTCGCCCGACAGGCACCGCCCATCGACGGACAGCTCCAGCATGCGCGCCATCGTCAGCCCGAAATGGCGCACATAGCCGTCATGCCCGCCCTGGAAGCGATACCAGTCAACCGTTTCCGACATCTCCACCGGCACGTGGCGGGGCGCCTCGATCAGGGCTTCGCGACCGGTGCCGCGTTCGGGGTCGGCCAGCCGGGCCGAGGAATAGCCGTCAAGGCACAGCGTCGAATGCGCCGGCGTCGCCCGCCCCGCCCGGCGCCACTCGGGTCCGAAAGAGCTGCCCGAGCCCCAGTTGACGATCAGCGGCCGCCGCCCCGAGGTCAGCTCGAACGCCAGGGTCGAGGCATGCGCATCATACGACGCCGCGCCCGTCGGCGGGGGGCTGGCGTCGATGATGACGCTTGTGCGCCGGGCCGACAGGCGGGCATAGCCCATGGCCAGCCCCGCCGGCTTCCACGAGGTGACATGGCTGGCGGCCAGGGCGTGTTCAAGCCGCCCCTCTGCCCCGCGCCCGCCGCCGTGAAACCGCGCCAGCCCGCCATCGGCATGGCGCAGCATGCGCAGCGTCGGGGCAATGCGCGCGATGGCGGCGGTGTGGGCCTGGGGGATGCCGCGGCCGGCCTCGTGCAGGACGGTGGCGGCCCATGTCAGCAGGGCGAGAACTTCGAGCAGTTCCTCGGGGTTGCGGGTCGGCAGCCCCCCCTGGTCGTCGATCCGGGCCGCGCATTCCCGGGCCAGCGCGCGCACCGCCCCGTCGACCATTTCCTCATGCCCCTCCAGCGCCAGCCCGGCGTGAATCAGGCCGGTGAGCGCCTCGAACCGGGGCAGGCCCGGCGCCGCTGCGTGCCAGCGCCGGGAAAGGAACCATGTCTGGGCGGCCAGCGACCGGAAGAAGGCTTCGCTCTGGTCCGGCGTGCGCCCGCGCAGCAGGAAGGGGGCGTGGTTGATCCACCGGATCACGCGCCGTCCCGCAAGCTCGGGCGTCCAGCCGGGGCCGGTCCCGCCGCCCTGGCCGTCGATCCAGCCCCATACCCATTTCTGCGCGGTCTGGCGGGCCGCCATGTCCCCCACCGCCGCGAGATCGTCGAGCCATGCAAATCCTTGCCGCTCGGCCTCGAAGGCCGGATCGGGGGATTCGATCTCCCACAGGTCGGCACCGGGGGCCTCGACCAGGTAGCCGGCAAACAGCAGGTTGCCGGCGATCAGCTGGCGGCCACGGGCAAAGCTGCCGATGGTGCGCGGCTCGAACTGCGAGACGAAGGCCGCGGCCGCACGCTGCCGGCGGCTCAGCCAGGCATGGAGCCGGTTGAGGAACCGGGCCCGGCGGTTGGCCAGGGTGGCGGGTATGGACATGCGCTCGGCCTCTTACGCTCTGCGGCGTTGGCGGCGGATCATAGCGGGCCTGCCCTTTCAAGTCACCGGCGAAACGGGCGATTCGGCGGCTTTGCGCAGACGTGCCATGTAAAACCCGTCCATGCCGCCAAGATCGGGCCAGTAATCCGGCCGCAGCCGGAGCCCGCCTTCGGGGGTGATCCACGCGGGGTCGATCCCGGTCAGCGCCGGGCCGGGGGGCTCGACGGTCATGCCGGGGGTGCGGGCCAGCGCCGCCTGCACCTGTTGTTCTCCTTCGTCGGGCAGCAGCGAGCAGGTGCAGAACACCAGCCGTCCGCCGGGTTTCAGCAAATTCCAGGCGTGATCGAGCATCCGCCCTTGAAATTCGATCAGCTCGGCAATCCCCGCGCCGTCGCGGGCGTGGGGCAGGTCGGGGTGGCGGCGGATCGTGCCGGTGGCGGAACAGGGCGCATCCAGCACGATCGCGTCATAGCGCCCGCGATGGGCCAGCGCGTCGCCGACGATCACCGTGGCCGCAAGGCCGCATCGGGCGAGGTTTTCGCGCAGCCGCTCCAGCCGGCTTTCGGATATGTCCAGCGCCACCACGCGGGCTCCGGCGGCGGCCAGCTGCAGCGTCTTGCCTCCGGGGGCCGCGCAGAGGTCGAGGATGTGCTCTCCCGCGCGCGGGGCCAGCAGCCGGGCCGGCAGGGCGGCGGCGGCATCCTGCACCCACCACGCGCCTTCGGCGTATCCCGGCAGGGCCGAAACCCGGCCCGGCCGGTGCAGGCGCCATGACCCGGTGGGCAGGGCGACCGCCCCGGGCAGCGAGAGGGCGACGCCGGGCCTTGCCGTCACGTCCAGGGGCGCGCCGGCGAAATGGGCGGCTTCCATCGCGGCCACGGCGGGTGCTCCCCATGCCTGCACCAGCGGTTTGCGCAGCCATTTGGGCAGGCGGGGGATGCGCAGCCTTTGCCACTGCTGCGGGCCGTCGCGGGACATCTTGCGCAGCACCGCATTGACCAGCCCCTTCAGCGGCCGGTGCCGGGGGTGTTCACCGATGATCGCGACCATGGTGTTGACGACCCCATGCGCGGCCGCGCCGGTGCACAGCTCGACCGTGCCCAGCCGAAGCGCGTTGCGCACGGTCAGCGGCGGCACCTTGCGCAGGTGCCGCTGCAGAAGCCGGTCGGCGCGCTCGAGCCCGCGCAACGTGTCCAGCGCCAGGCGCTGCGCTCGGGCGCGGTCCTCGGGCGCCAGCCGGTCCAGCACTCCGGCGTTCAGGCATTCCGAAAGCAGGCGGTGTTCGCCCAGCACCTGGTCGAGCAGGCGCAGCGCGCCCCGCCGCGCATCCGTGCCCGTGTCGGTTACCGTGTCGGCGCCCCTTCCTGCGCCGATATCCCCGCCGCTGTCCCCCATATCGGCTGCTCCTGTCCGTGTCTTGCCCCCGCGGGACAGGGGCGTATATCACACAAGCAGCACAAGGGAACACGCCATGAGCGAGAACGAGACACGCAAGGATCTGCCGCCCGCGGCGCAACGGGCGCTGGCCGAGGCCGAGGAAAGGCGCCGGTTGGCCGAGAAGAATGCCAGGCCGCTCCCGAAGGAATACGGCGGCCGCGACGGGCCCGAGCCGGTCCGCTACGGCGACTGGGAGAAAAAGGGAATCGCCATAGATTTCTGAGCGCTGAAGCTCAGGCGAGCGCCCGGACGAAACGGTGAAGGCCCGTGGCCATCTCGCGGTAGAGCGGCGGCGGGAAATGTTCGAGGTTTCGCCCCACATGGCCGATGCCGGCCAGAAGCTGCGGCAGGACGTCATCCCCCGAACACCCCAGCCGGTCGCGCAGGCGGTCGATCGCGCGGGCCGAAAATCGCGCGCGGCGGCGCATCGAGATCAGCATGCGCGCCATGTCGAGAAACGGATAGCCGCGCAGCCGCATTCCCGGCCAGTCGATGACGTGGAACACGGGGCTGCGTTCGGCGGAGAGGGGCAGCAGCAGATTTCCCTCCCAGAAATCGCCGTGGTGGAGGCAGTGAACCGGTTGCCACCTGCCCGAGGCAAGTCGGGATCGGGCACGGTCTGCATCCCGTTTCATGTCCTCGGGCATGTCGGCATCGGCAATGATCGTGTCGAGATCCGCGGCGATAGTGTCGGGCGCGGCCGGGGTCGCGGTGGCGCAGGCGACGGCCACGCACCAATCCATGACCGGCCGGGCAAACCGCTGGCGCCGCCAGAGGCGGGTGACCCTCCGGGTGGAGGGGAACGGCCGGCCCTCGGGCCAGACGGCAAAGGCGCGCTCGCCGATCCGCCCGGTTGCCACCGGCGCAAGGATCGGAGCGGCAAGCGGCGGCGGCAGGGTCTTGCGGGCGGTCGCGATGTTGTCGGCCGCGCGCGCCATCAGATCGGGATTTCCCGGCCCCGAGACGATGCAGAAGCCGCGCGGCCCGTGCGATTGCGGGCCGGGAACCCGGAACTTCGCGGTTGCGTCGGCAAGGTCTGCCGTCGGGCCGGACCGGACCGGGTGGATGTCGCCGGGCGCCAGCGCGCGGCCATATGTCCGGGTCAGCGCCTCGGCGACCTGCGCCGCGCCGAGTGCCGCGTCGGCGCCCGTCATTCAGCCGCCAGCGCGGTCTTGCTTCGGCCGATCTCGGCAATTTCGGCGATGACTCCGCGCAGGAGGTCGCGGAAGGCATCGAAATCCCCGTTCGGCCGGATGCGCCGTTCATCCATGTAGAGACGCCGGTCGATCTCGATCTGGATGGCGTGCTGATTGCGCGACGGCCGGCCGTAAGTCTGGGTGACATAGGCGCCGGCGAAGGGCGTGTTGCGGGCCACGTGCAGCCCGGCCGAGGCAAAGGCGGTCTCGATCCTTTCGATGATCGCGGGTGCGGCGGCGGCACCGAAACGATCGCCGAGAACCACGTCGGGGCGCCGGGGCAGGCCGCGGGTGACATTGTCCATGGCCTCGTGCGGCATGGAGTGGCAGTCGATCAGGATCGCTTGCCCGAACAGGTCGTGCGATTCCTGCAGCAACCCTTGCAGGGCCTCGTGATAGGGATGCCAGTAGCGGGCGATTCGCTGCCGGGCTTCGGCCAGCGGCAGCTTGCCGCGATAGATGGCGCGGCCATTGGCCACTACCCTCGGGATCACCCCCAGCCCCGAGGCAACCCGCGGATTGTGGCCTGTCCGGGGGGCGCCGACGATCAGCGCCGGGTCGAGTTCATCGACGCCGCGGTTGAGATCGACGAAGGCACGCGGCGCGCCGGCCAGAAGCAGCGGCGCACCGAAATCGGGCGCCGGTGCGAAAAGCCGATCGACGAAGGCATCCTCGGACGACCGAATCGTGTTGCGGTCCAGGGCCGTCCGGGCGAGGAAGGACTCGGGATAGTCCCGGCTGCTGTGCGGCGAGGCGAACACCACCGCCGTAAGCCGGCGTTTCGGACGAAGCACTCGATAGGCGACCTTCGGCATGACCCCTCCTTTCGGGGACGAACATAACGCGGAACCGATTGCCATCAAAAGCCCTTGAACACCCTGGCGACTCCTTTTATAGACCCCGCTACCGGCGCGGGCTTCCGCGCCCCATTTCGTTGGGGCCTGTCGGCGGCGGTGACGAGGGCGGTTAGCTCAGCGGTAGAGCACTACGTTGACATCGTAGGGGTCACTGGTTCGATCCCAGTACCGCCCACCATGATTTCACGGTTTCGGACCCGTCCGAGACACCCGCTAACCCAGGCGCTGGCCGGCGCCGCAGGAACAGGAGACAGGCCATGAAGGTCCGAAACTCGCTCCGCTCGCTCAAGAACCGGCATCGCGACTGCCGGATCGTGCGTCGCAAAGGCCGCGTGTATGTGATCAACAAGACCCAGCGCCGGTTCAAGGCCCGCCAGGGCTGAATCGCGCAAGCTCTGCATTGCTGCTGCGCAGCCGCCAGGCCGCGCCCCGTCATCCGGGGCGCGGTCTTTCGCGTTTCGGGTTGCGTTTCCGGCGCTGCGGCACGTGCGACAAAATTATCTGAGCGGTTTTGTCGGAATTGAGTTGCATTCGCATCTGGATCGTGTATCCGATAAATTCAGTCAGAAATTATCGGGTATGGAGAGAAAGCCCATGAAACGTCTGGTCCTTTACGGTGCCGCCGTCCTTCTCGGTCTGGCCGCGCAGAATGCGTTGGCTGGTGGAGAAAAGGTGGTGAACCTGTATTCGTCGCGTCACTATGACACGGATGAACGCCTCTACAGCGATTTCGAGAAGGCGACCGGCATCAAGGTCAACCGGATCGAGGGCAAGGCCGATGAGCTGATGGCCCGGATGCGGGCCGAGGGGCGAAATTCCCCGGCGGATGTGTTTCTG
Source organism: Paracoccaceae bacterium (assembly GCA_027000645.1). GTDB lineage: Bacteria > Pseudomonadota > Alphaproteobacteria > Rhodobacterales > Rhodobacteraceae > Jhaorihella. The sequence goes on from JALTNO010000010.1 coordinate 7,013, forward strand.
ACGGTCGATACGTCGCGGCTGGCGCGCGCCAAGAACATGGGGCTGCTGCAGAGCGTGGACAGCCCGATTCTGGAAGAGCGCATCCCCGATCACCTCCAGGATACCGACAACCAGTGGTTCGGCTTTTCCAAACGTGCGCGGATCTTCTTCTATGACAAGGAGAAGGTGACCGATCCGCCGCAGACCTATGCCGCCCTGGCCGACCCGAAATACAAGGGCATGATCTGCATCCGGTCTTCGTCCAATACCTATAACCAGACGCTTCTTGCCGCCATCGTGACCCATGAAGGAGAGGATGCCGCGCGGGCATGGGCGCAGGGTGTGGTGGACAACATGGCCCGCCCGCCGCAGGGGGGCGACACCGATCAGCTGCGCGGCATCGTTTCGGGAGAGTGTGAAATCTCGGTCGTCAACACTTATTATTTCTCGCGCGCGCTGCGCAAGAACGTGCGCGGCGTGTCGGACTATATCGACATTTTCGGCTGGGTCTGGCCGGATCAGGATGGCAACGGCACCCATATCAATCTCAGCGGTGGCGGTGTTGCTGCCAATGCGCCGCATCGCGAGAACGCGGTGAAGTTCCTCGAATACCTCGCGTCCGACAAGGCGCAGGAATATTTCTCGGCCGGCAATGACGAATATCCGGTGGTGGAGGGCGTGGCCGTCGCCCCCTCGGTGGCCCGGCTGGGGACGTTCAGGGCCGACAGGATCAACCTGTCGGAAGTCGCCGGGAACCTGCCCGTTGCGCAGAAGATCTTTGACGAGGTCGGCTGGAAATAGGGCAGGACGTGGAGCATTCGCATCCGTCATGCGCCCGCCCCTTGTGGCGGGCGCTTCCGCCTCCGGCGGGAGTATTTCGGGCGAGATGAAGGGGGGCTCAGGCCACCTTCAGGACGATCTTGCCCACGTGATCGGCGCTTTCGAGGCGGGCGTGGGCGGCCGCGGCCTTTTCCAGCGGGAATTCGCTGTCCATGACCGGCGCGACACGGCCCGCCTCCAGCAGCGGCCAGACCCGTTCGCGCAGCGCCCCGGCAATGCGCGCCTTGGCCAGGTCGCTTTGCGGGCGCAGCGTGCTGCCGGTGATCGTCAGCCGGCGGACCATCACTTCGGCGAAGTTGAGTTCGACCTTCGGTCCGGTGAGAAAGGCGATCTGCACCAACCGCCCGTCATTGGCCAGCGCCTTGACATTGCGCGGCAGGTAGCTGCCGCCCACCATGTCGAGGATCAGGTCGGCGCCGCCCTCGGCCCGGAGGATCTGGACGAAATCCTCGGTCCGGTAGTTGATCGCCCGTTCGGCCCCCAGATCCGCGCAGACCCGGCATTTTTCGTCGGTTCCGGCGGTGGCGAACGCCCGCGCCCCGAA
>JALTNO010000011.1 GCA_027000645.1 Paracoccaceae bacterium
AGCCCGGTGCGCTGGCAAGGATCGCCACGATCCTGGGCGAGGCCGGCGTATCCATCGACAGGATGCGGCAATACGGCCATTCCGAGCCTTCGGCACCGGTTCTGATCGTCACCCACAAGACCACCCGGGCCGGGATCGACCGGGCGCTGGAGGCCATGCGGGGTCTTGACGTGCTGAGCTCGGCGCCGGTGGCGTTGCGGATCGAGCAAGTCTGAGCGCCGCCGGGCCGGTTCGCGGTTGCGCGCAACGGGCATCGCTGCCCGGCACCGGTGGCGGATGAAGGTGCCGTCGCGCAGATGGCGACGGGCGCGATCCCGCGCGGGCGGATTTCACCGAGGAACCGCCGATATGCGCCAGAGCGCAGTTTGTCGGATTGCCGGTGCGGTCCGATCGGTGCGAGGGGCGCTGCCCCTCGCGCTCCCCGGAGTATTTCCGGCGAGATGAAGGGGCGCTCAGGCGCCGGCCCAGGCCACCTGCGGCGCAAAGCGCGGGCGGGTGAACACGAAATTGTCCAGCGGGATCGGGTCGATGCCGACGTTGAACAGGGGCACGAAGGTGTTGCTGGTCTCGATCAGGATCACCCGTTCGCTGTCGGGCATGGTCGGCAGGCGGGTTTCGATGTCGCGCAGGTTGGCATTGGTGCGCAGGGTGGCATAGCCGCGTGCGGCGGACCAGTCCACGTAATAGCGGTCGTCGGCTTCGTCGTAGCGGACGACGGTGATGCGCAGTTTCACCTCGGAGCCCGAGCGGGTCATCATCTGCAGCAGGCGATACATGCTGTCCACGTAATCCTGGTCGATCGCCGCGGTTTCGCGCGAGATCAGGTCGCCGATGGTATAGGCCGCCTTGAGGTTGGTGTTGCTCTGCCGGTAGCCGTCGAAATAGACGTAGCTGGCCATGAAGGCCCAGAACAGGAACGGCATCACCAGGACGAATTCGACCGAAACGCTGCCGCGGGTGCCGCGGGCGAATGCGCCGAGCCTGTTCGCGAGAGCCGTGAGCATTCTCTACCTCGGTTCCTGGACGAAGGCGCTGATGGCGATCAGGGCGAATTGTCCGTCGGGACCCCTGGCTAGCGCCCGGCCGAGGCCGGTCGTGGGAAAGACCGGGTCGATCATGGCGCAGGCGCGCAGGATCATCAGGTCGTTCTCGGCCCCGTTCACGAAGCTGCGCACGGGGGCCACCTCTTCGGCGCGGTTGATGCAGTCGGGTTCGTCGCTGATCCCGCCCCATGCGCGGGGATCGACCCGGACCATCTCCAGCCGCAGGGTGCTCTTGCAGCTGGCGATGAAACCGGCGCGCGCGCAGATGCTGTCGCGGATCTCGTCATGCTGGGGGGCGGTTCCGGTGCCGAGACGGATGTCGCGCACGGTGATGTCCATGGCGCGTTCCAGCATCGCCTGCTGGAGCGTCACGAAGCCCAGCTCGATCCCCGAGAGCATCACGGTGAGCACCGCCGGGAAGACGATCACGAACTCGATCGTGGCCGAGCCGGACTGGTCGGTGCGGAACCGCAGCAGGCGTCCGAGCAGCCGTTTCATTGCGTCAGCCTCAGCTTGCGGATCGACGAGGCGATGGAGCGGAACGCGTCGGCGATCTCGAGCCCCCGCACGTCGAAGAAGTGGCTGTCGGAACTGGCGCAGTCGCGCAGCACCGCCTTGCCCCGTTCGGGGGCCTCGAAGCCGATGGTGAAGACGATGGTGCCGTTGGCCTTGGCCGCGTTGCAGATGGAGCGGGTGCGCGCGTCCTTGGTGCTGGAGGGGACGTAGCTGCGCACCGCGTAGTACCAGTCGTTCCAGGCGCGGCTGCTGCCCATCCACGGGCTGTAGAATTTCTCTACCACCCGGCGCATGGTGGTGTAGGCCCACAGGTCGGGGTAGCTCAGCACCCTGGCCTGGCCGGGTTCGTTCACGGTCACGGTGGTCCTGACGGTCCTGTAGCGCCGGCACGAGCCGTTGCGGCGGTAGGACCGGCAGACCCGCTCGGTCCGGGTTTCCTCATAGGTGCCGTTGCCATAGGCGTGGTCGCGCCAGGTGCCATCGAAGGGCCAGTAGAACATCGGTTCTTCATAGATGCCGTCGCGGTCGCGGTCGTCATCGTCAAGCCCGGTATAGACCGAGTATTTCCCTTCTTGGGCGTTCCACCAGATGTTGGATTCGCCGCTGCGGTAGCCGTCGTTGATGTAGTACTGGCTGGTGTTCTGGCCATCGGTCATCAGGACGATCACCTTGAGCGTGGTGCCGGCGTCGTAATCGGTGGGACGGTCGGCGAAGGCGGAGGATACCTTGCCGGCGCCGATCAGGCCTCCGACGACGCCCCGCAGGCTGGGATCGAGAAGCGCCGTCCCCCATTTCATGCCCACGTCGATCGAGGTATTGCCGCGCGCCCAGAGGTTGTCGATATAGGCCTTGAGCGCGGTCCGGTCCCTGGACAGGGGAAGGATTTCGCGGTTGGGCATCGCTTCGCAGACCGGCAGGGAGCTGTCATAGCCGCGGTCCATTCCGATCAGTTCCATGGGCGAACTGCCGCGCCCGTCGAACCGGTACCAGGGATCGAAATGCATGGTTCGCCGCAGCGGGGCGGCGGTGTCGATTGCCGCGCTGCGGAAATCGGCCGAGACGAAGTTGACGCAGTTGGAATAGGCGTGCTCGGCCGAGACGTTGAACTGCGCGATCATCTCGTCGGGCAGGCTGACCTGCGTGGCATAGGGGATGATCGAGATCGACAGGTTCCCGTCCGGGGAATTGTCGATCATGGTATCGACGAAATCCTTGGCGGCGATCTTGAGGTTGCGCAGGCGCCGGTTCCAGTTCATCGAGCCGGACACGTCGAGCACCAGAGAGATCTCGACCCCGTCGATGCGTTCCTCGGCGGTTGTCGCGGCGGGGGCGCGCAGCACGTCCACCCCGGTCATCCGCATGAACTGCGTGGGCACGTCGATCGCCGCCGTGGCCGAAACCGTGCGATAGCCCAGCCCTTCGTCGACGGTCAGGCCGGTGAGGTAGCCGGCCAGCCCTGCCTTGCGGAGGTAGTCGAGCACCACGTCGCGCGGCGGGCGCGTCTGATCGAGGTCGGCCGCGGCCAGGGCGGCGCGGTCCAGCGTGTATTGCAGCGTGGCCCGGTCGCGCTCGAAGCGCATCAGGTCGATCCCGACCCCCGCGACCATCAGGATGATCAGGAAGGCGAAGATGCCGAAGACCAGGAGGGTGCCTTCCTCGTCGCGCGAGAAGTCGGCCAGGCGGCGGCCGATCCGGCCGTTGCGATGCCGGGCGCGGCCCCAGTCCGGCGCCCGGTCCCGCGGGACGGCGCCGGCCGGGTCGCCGTCATGCCCGGAAAAGGGCCCGGTAAGCAGGGACTGGGCGGGGCGCGACATGAATTTCCTCGTCAATAACCTCATGTAAACCGGCAGGCTGGCAGGGTGAGCCGGCGCACATGATTCAGGCAAAGGGATGGCAGGTATTCGTGGCGATATGGTGGCGGAATTCGACCGCTTTCCCGGCTTGCGGTGGCGGTCGCTCAACAGTCCGGTTCTGCGCCCTGCGGTTGTTTCGGAATTGGGGCAAATGAAACGAATGTTTTTGACCATGTTGGCGAGGGAAACAAAAGTGTCGCATGCTCCGGAATCCGGCCACTTCGCGCTTGAACAGGTCGGAGCGGGGGGCCAATAAGCGGGTGCGGCGAGTCGCCGCAGTGAGTGATGCCAATGGAGGGCCCTGATGCCACCGAGGAACGAACCCAGCTTTCGCGAGAGCGTGGATCTGATGTTCAACAGGGCGGCGGCCCTGATGGACCTTCCGCCGGGGCTGGAGGAAAAGATCAGGGTCTGCAACGCCACCTACACGGTGCGCTTCGGCGTGCGCCTGCGCGGCCAGATCCAGACCTTCGTCGGCTATCGCTCGGTTCACTCCGAGCACATGGAACCGGTCAAGGGCGGCATCCGATATGCCCTGTCGGTCAATCAGGACGAGGTGGAGGCGCTGGCGGCGCTGATGACCTACAAATGCGCGCTGGTCGAGGCCCCGTTCGGGGGCTCCAAGGGGGGCTTGTGCATCGACCCGCGCCAGTATGACGAATACGAGCTGGAGATGATCACCCGCCGCTTCGCCTACGAGCTGGCCAAGCGGGATCTCATCAACCCGGCCCAGAACGTGCCCGCCCCCGACATGGGCACGGGCGAGCGCGAGATGGCCTGGATCGCCGACCAGTATTCGCGGATGAACACCACCGACATCAATGCCCGCGCCTGCGTCACCGGCAAGCCGCTCAATGCGGGCGGCATCGCCGGTCGGGTCGAGGCCACCGGGCGCGGGGTCCAGTACGCGTTGCGCGAGTTCTTCCGCCATCCCCATGACGCGGCCAGGGCGGGGCTGTCGGGCAAGCTCGACGGCAAGCGGATCATCGTTCAGGGCCTGGGCAACGTGGGGTATCACGCCGCGAAGTTTCTTTCGGAAGAGGACGGCGCGCGGATCACCGGCATCATCGAGCGCGACGGCGCGCTGTTCGACCCGGACGGGTTGGACGTGGAGGCGGTGCACAACTGGATCGTCCATCACGGCGGGGTGAGCGGCTATCCGGATGCGCTTCACACCGCCGAGGGCGCCTCTGTGCTTGAAGAGGAATGCGACATCCTCATCCCGGCGGCGATGGAAGGGGTGATCAACCTCACCAATGCGGCCCGGATCAAGGCGCCGCTGATCATCGAGGCGGCCAACGGGCCGATCACGGCCGGCGCCGACGAGATCCTGCGCGACAAGGGCACCGTCATCATCCCCGACATGTATGCCAATGCCGGCGGCGTCACCGTCTCCTATTTCGAATGGGTCAAGAATCTCAGCCATATCCGCTTTGGCCGGATGCAGCGCCGCCAGGAAGAGGCCCGGCACGAGGCGCTGGTGGCCGAGCTTGAACGGCTCGACCGCTATCTTGGCGACGCCTGGTCGCTGCGCCCGGATTTCAAGGCGAAATACCTGCGCGGCGCCGATGAGCTGGAACTGGTGCGCTCGGGGCTGGATGACACCATGCGCATCGCCTACCAGTCGATGAGCGAGGTCTGGAACGACCGGGCCGACGTTCAGGACCTGCGCACGGCGGCCTATCTCGTCTCGATCGACAGGGTAGCGAAAAGCTATCGCGCCAAGGGCCTCTGAGGCCGGCAAACGACGGTTGCGGATGCGGGGCGGATCGGGCCGGGGGCCTGCTCCGCCCCGTCGCATTGTATCCGTTCCGGCAACAGCGCAGGGGAAATGTATCCGCGCCCTGCACCTTTTGTCCCAATCCTGCCATCTTTGCGCCCGGCTTCCGTCCGGCTTGGGGGAGTAACGTCCCGAAGGTTGAGAGCGGTCTGTCGGAGGGTGTCATGAAGAAAGCCGGAGGTTTCCTCAAACGGTTTGTCCGCGAAGAGGACGGAAGCCAGACGATCGAAGCCCTCATCTGGATGCCGATATTCGTGACGGTTCTGGCTCTGGTCATCAACGTGTCCCTCGTGTTCTTCGACCAGTCGCAGATGCTGCGCGTGGTTCAGGACGCCAACCGGGCGTTGTCGATGGGAATGTTCTCGTCCGACACGGATGTCGAGAAATACGTGCTGGAGAACCTGTCCTACCTGTCGGACTCGGTCGAGGCGGACGCCACCGTTGCCGACGGTTTCGTGACCACCACGGTGACGGTGCCGGCGCTCGACCTGATGCCGGTCAAGATCCTGGGCAGCTATTTCTCGGACACAAAGGTGACGGTGGTCGCCAAGCATCTTCTGGAGGTATGAGATGTCAAGCATCGGTCGATCCGGCGTGAGTCTGCGCAAGTTCATGGCGGACGAGGGCGGTGCGAGCACCATCCTCGCCCTTTACTTTTTCCTGATCTCGGCGGTGGTTGCCGGGCTGGCCATCGATTTCAACAAGCTGATGGCCGAGCGCACGCGGCTGCAGGTCACGGTGGATTCGGTTGCTCATGCCGCGCTTCAGCTGCGGCAGACGGAATCGCCCGACGCGGCCCGGCGCGAAGCCATGAAGATCACCGAGGCGATGCTGCCGCCCGACCGCTACGGCAAGGCATTGCGCGAAGCCGACATCGTGTTCGGCCGCTGGGATGCCGACACCGCGACCTTCATCGCGGACGAGAATGCCAAGGAGGCGGTCCGCGTCATCGCCGCCGAGAACGAAGCGCGCGGCAATCCGATCGACAACCTTCTTCTGCACATGGTCGGCATCGATTCCTTCAATGCCGTCCGCGATGCCGTGTTCAAGACCCGCACCGACCCCTGCTATGTCGAAGGCATTCTTGCCGAAGGCGACATCCAGGTGAAATACGATCCCTGGTCGGATGACGAGGAATCCGATGACGGCTCTGACGAGGAAGCCGATTCCGACAAGGAGAAGAAGGACAAGTCCGAGGACGACTCCGACAAGGACGAGAAGGACAAGTCGGAGGACGACTCCGACAAGGAGAAGAAGGACAAGTCGGAGGACGACTCCGACAAGGAGAAGAAGGACAAGTCGGAAGACGACTCCGACAAGGAGAAGAAGGACAAGTCCGAGGACGATTCCGACAAGGACGAGAAGGACAAGTCCGAGGACGATTCCGACAAGGACGAGAAGGACAAGTCGGAGGACGATTCCGACAAGGACAAGAAGGACAAGTCCGAGGACGATTCCGACGAGGAGAAGAAGGACAAGTCGGAAGACGACTCCGACAAGGAGAAGAAGGACAAGTCGGAGGACGACTCCGACAAGGACAAGAAGGACAAGTCCGAGGACGATTCCGACAAGGACAAGAAGGACAAGTCGGAGGACGATTCCGACAAGGAGAAGGAGGACAAGTCCGAGGACGACTCCGACAAGGAGAAGAAGGACAAGTCGGAGGACGATTCCGACAAGGACAAGAAGGACGAGTCCGAGGACGATTCCGACAAGGAGAAGAAGGACAAGTCGGAGGACGACTCCGACAAGGAGAAGAAGGACAAGTCCGACGACGACTCCGACAAGGACGAGAAGGACGAGTCCGAGGACGATTCCGACAAGGAGAAGAAGGACAAGTCGGAGGACGACTCCGACAAGGAGAAGTCCGAGGATGACGGCTCGGAAGACAACACCGACCAGGCCGACGATTCCGGTTCGGACGACGGCAGCGATGACGATCCCGAATTCGTCTGGGATGAAACCCTGCCCGATGTCGATTTCAATCCCGATACCTGTGTGAAGGACAACCAGTATGTTGCCCTGCTGCACAAGGATCGCGTGCCGACGGTCATCGAGAATCTCGAGGATGTCACCGGCGACAACCTGCCGGACTACATCAACATCCTGGTGCCCACCAAGATCGTGGCCGAAGAGATCGAACCCGAGGACCTGCGCGAAGGCGCCGTCAACATCGTCGCCTGCCATGGAAACAAGCAGATCAAGTTGCGCACGGGCGACTATCGAAACGTGGTGATCGTGACCGACTGCCGGGTGAAGTTCGACAACAAGGTGACGCTCGAGAACGTGATCGTGGCAACGACCTCCACGGCGTCCAACTCGATGATCGCCGCCGCCGACCTGCGCATCGGCCGTGACGACGACTGTGCCGAGGGCGGCAGCGCGGTGCTGATCACCGAGGGCGGTTTCCACGCCGCCGCGCGGATGCGGATCTACGGCGGTCAGATCATCGCCGGTGGCGACATCCGTTTTGCCGCCAAGGCCAAGGGCTTCGATGGGGCCTCGCTGGTCGCCGGCGGCGACATCAAGGGCGTCGGCGAGATCGAGCTGGGCACCTGCAGCGGCGAAGGCATGGACGACAACGTGACCATGGTGCAGGCGTTCATGGTTGATTGACGAGATGGCCCGGAAAATTGTCGCTGCCTGACCCGATCCTGTCGAAAAGCGGAAGGGCAGCGCGCCGGGCCATTGCCACTCTCTTGCAGACTTGGTTTCATCCGACCGGGCGAGGGGAGAGTGCGCAATGCGATTTTCGGGGTTCCGGGTCTTCCGGGAGGGCCTGACCGGAAACCGGGGCTGGGGGCCGCAATGGCGGGACCCGGCCCCGAAACCGTCCTATGACATCGTCATCATCGGCGGCGGCGGGCACGGCCTTGCGACCGCCTGGTATCTCGCCCGCGATCACGGGATCACCGATGTCGCGGTGCTGGAAAAGGGGTATCTGGGCGGCGGCAATGTCGGCCGCAACACCACCATCGTTCGCGCCAACTACTTTCTGCCCGGCAATTCCGAGTTCTACTCGCACTCGCTGAAGCTGTGGGAAGGGCTGGAGGCGGATCTCAACTACAACGTGATGCATTCGCAGCGCGGGCTGATCAACCTGTTCCACACCGATGCGCAGCGCGACGCCTTCGCCCGGCGCGGCAATGCGATGATCAACC
>JALTNO010000012.1 GCA_027000645.1 Paracoccaceae bacterium
GCGGTGGGCGAGGGCGAGGAAGAGAAGGCATTCCTGCCCTTCGCGCTGCTGACCGGGGTGCTGTTTCCGGGGATATTCGGGATCATCGTCGGCGGGCTTGGCGGCCGCGCGCTGGCCCGGCGCGGTGAAAGACGGGGCTAGTCCCGTGCTGCTGCGGCTCGATTGCCGGCGCCCCGGTGGGGGTGCTGTCCGCGCATGGGCGGGCAGGGGCGCGACATGATCCCGCTCCCGACCCCCCGCGGCAGGTTGACCCCGAACCGGAGGCTGGCCGACCTGACCTGGCTGCGCGTGGGCGGGCCGGCCGACTGGCTGTTCCAGCCCGCCGACGAGGACGACCTTGCCGCTTTCCTGCGCGATCTGGACCCGTCCATCCCGGTCTTTCCCATGGGGGTGGGATCGAACCTGATCGTGCGCGACGGCGGCATCCGCGCGGTGGTGATCCGGCTGGGGCGGGGCTTCAACGGCATCTCGGTCGCGGGTGCCCGCGTCACCGCCGGGGCGGCGGCGCTGGATGCGCATGTGGCCCGTCGCGCGGCCGAGGCGGGCGTGGACCTGACCTTCCTGCGCACCATCCCCGGCAGCATCGGCGGCGCGGTGCGGATGAATGCCGGCTGTTACGGCACCTACGTGGCCGACGTGTTCGTTTCGGCCCGGGCCGTGACCCGGCAGGGCAGGATCGTCACGCTGGGGTCGGAGGATCTGAACTTCCGCTATCGCCGGACCGATCTGCCGGAAGGCGCGGTGCTGATCGAGGCCACCTTCCAGGGCCCGCCCGGCGAGCCCGCCGAACTGGCCGCAAGGATGGCCGCGCAGCTTAAGAAGCGGGACGAGACCCAGCCGGTCAGGGAACGCAGCGCCGGCTCCACCTTCCGCAACCCGGCGGGGTTTTCCTCGACCGGGCGGGCCGACGACGTGCACGACCTGAAGGCCTGGAAGGTGATCGACGATGCCGGCATGCGCGGCGCCCGGCTGGGAGGCGCGCAGATGAGCGAGAAGCACGCCAACTTCCTGGTCAATACCGGCGGTGCGACCGCGGCCGAGCTCGAGGCGCTGGGCGAGAAAGTGCGAAAAATGGTTTACGATTCAAGCGGCATCACGCTAGAATGGGAAATCATGCGGGTCGGTGAGCCGCTCGGCGACGAATGACCGGGCCGCTTGGCGAAAAGTAGCAGCGAACACTCCCCGCCGGCCGCGGCCCGGACAGGCATTTCACCGGGTGCGGAGACGGGGAAGGACGAACGATAACAGGATCGGATCACGCGAAAGATCCGGCGCAGATGAGGCACTTGACGTGGATCAGTCGGGCAGGACGATCCCCCGGGTGGCGGTATTGATGGGCGGCCCGTCGGCCGAACGCGAGGTATCGCTGACAAGCGGACGCCAATGCGCGGCCGCGCTCAGGGAGGAAGGTTTCGAGGTGGTCGAGCTTGACGCCGGTCCGGACCTGTCCGAACGCCTGCGCGAGATTTCCCCCGATGTTGCCTTCAACGCCCTGCATGGCCGCTGGGGCGAGGACGGCTGCGTGCAGGGCATGCTGGAATGGCTGGGCATTCCCTATACCCATTCCGGCGTTCTGGCCTCGGCCCTGGCGATGGACAAGCAGCGCTCCAAGGAAGTGTTCCGCGCCGCCGGGCTGCCGGTGGCGCAAGGCGCCCTCTACCCGCGGGCCGAGGTGACGGCGCGTCACGTGATGGACCCGCCCTATGTGGTCAAGCCCAACAACGAAGGGTCTTCGGTGGGGATCCATATCGTGCGCGAGGCGGCAAACGCCCCGCCGGCGCTGGCCGATGACATGCCCGATACGGTGATGGTCGAGGCCTTCGTGCCGGGGCGCGAGCTGACCGTGACGGTGATGGGCGAGCGTGCCCTGACCGTTACCGACATCATCACCGATGGCTGGTACGACTACGACGCCAAGTATCGCCCCGGCGGTTCGCGCCACGTGGTGCCGGCCGAGATCCCCGACGAGATTTCCGGCCTCTGCCTCGATCACGCCCTGCGCGCCCACCGGGCACTGGGCTGCCGGGGGCTCAGCCGGGCCGATTTC
>JALTNO010000013.1 GCA_027000645.1 Paracoccaceae bacterium
ACCAGGTGTAGACCCAGACGATCTTGAACTGCACGTCCGGGTTGACCTTTTTCGCGTGGATATAGGCGCTGTTGATGCCGCGGATCACCTCGGGGATCGGGAACGAGGCGATATAGCCGATGATGTTCGATTTGGTCATGCGCCCGGCGATGGTGCCCTGCACCGCGCGGCCCTCGTAGAAGCGTGCCGAATAGACCGACACGTTCGGCGCGGTCTTGTAGCCGGTGGCGTGCTCGAACTTCACGTTCGGGAACTTCTTGGCCACGTTCTGCACCGCGTCCATGTAGCCGAACGAGGTGGCAAAGATCAGATCCGCGCCGTTGAGCGCCATCTGCGTCATCACCCGCTCCGCATCCGGGCCTTCGGCGACGCTTTCGACATAGGAGGTTTCCACCTTGTCGCCAAAGGCTTCCTCGACCGCCTTGCGGCCCTGGTCGTGCTCGTAGGTCCAGCCGCCGTCGCCCACCGGGCCGACATAGATGAAGCCCACCTTGGTCTTTTCGGCCATGGCGGCGGTGCCAAGGCCGATCGCCAGGGTGGCGGTGGCAAGGAGTTTCGTCAGTTTCATGCGGGATCCCCCATGTTGGTTCGGTTTTGCGCCCCGCTCAGGTCGAGGCATGGAAGTTGCGGCCGAGCGAGGCCGGCGCGCTGCTCTTGTCCGCGGAAAGGATCACGAGCACAAGGATCGTGACCAGGTAGGGCGACATTGCCAGATACTCGACCGGTATGGCAACGCCCGCCGCCTGGAGATTGAGCTGCAGCACGGTGATGCCGCCGAAAAGCCAGGCGCCCAGCAGAACCCGCCACGGCTTCCAGCTGGCAAACACCACCAGCGCCAGCGCGATCCAGCCGGCGCCCGCGGTCATGCCCTCGGTCCACTGCGGCACGCGGACGAGGCTGATATAGGCCCCGCCCAGCCCGGCGCAGGCGCCCCCGGCAAGGATTGCCAGCAGCCGGATGCGCACCACCTTGTAGCCCAGCGCATGGGCGGCGTCGTGGTTTTCTCCCACCGCCCGCAGGATCAGCCCCGCCCGGGTGTATTTCAGCAATGCCCAGACCCCGGCGACGATCGCGATGCCCAGATACAGCACCGGATCATGGGCGAACAGGATCGGGCCCAGCACCGGCAGATCGCTCAGCACGGGGATGTCGAGCTGGGCAAAGGCGGGCGGTTTGACACCGACATAGCTCTGCCCCATCAGCGCACTCAGCCCCAGCCCGAACAGCGTCAGGGCCAGCCCCGAGGCGACCTGGTTGGCCAGCGCCACCAGGGTCAGCAGCGCAAACAGCGCCGACAGCACCGCCCCGCCCGCCGCCGCCGCAACGAATCCCAGCCAGGGCGACCCGGTTTCCACCGCCGTGGCAAAGCCGGCAATCGCGCCCACGATCATCATGCCCTCGACCCCGAGGTTCAGAACCCCGGCCTTCTCCACCACCAGCTCGCCGATGGCCGCCAGAAGGATCGGGGTTGCCGCCACCATCAGCGAGGCGAGCAGAAGAACCGGGTTGATTGCGCTCAGGTCCATCTCAGGCCACCTCTGCCTTGCCAAAACGGATGCGGAAATTGGTCAGGATGTCGAAGGCCAGCAGGAAGAACAGCAGCATCCCCTGGAACACCTGGATCGCCGCCGCCGGCAGGCCCATCTGCGACTGGGCGATGTCGCCGCCGATATAGGTCAGCGCCATCAAGAGCCCCGCCAGCAGGATCCCCACCGGATGCAGCCGCCCCAGGAAGGCGACGATGATCGCGGTAAAGCCGTAGCCCGCGTTGAAGTCGATGCTGATCTGCCCCGAGGGCCCCGAAACCTCGAACAGTCCGGCAAGCCCCGCCAGCGCCCCCGACGTGCCGAGGCAGAACAGCACCAGCCGCGCCGGCCTGACGCCCGCGAACCGCGCCGCCTTCGGTGCCTCGCCGGTCAGGCGGATGTGAAAGCCCAGCATGTGCCGGTTGAGAAGCACATAGGCGAAGATCACCGCAATCAGCGCCGCCACCACGCCCCAGTGCATCCCCGATCCCTCGATCAGGTCGGCATTGTAGGCGCTCGGATACTGCTGCAGATTGCGGCTGCCCGGAAAACCGTACCCTTCGGGGTTCTTCAGCAATCCCAATGACATCGAGGCCAGAAGCTGCTCGGCCACATAGACCAGCATCAGGGAAACCAGGATCTCGTTGGTGCCGAACTTCACCCGCAGCACGGCCGGGATCATCGCCCAGATCCAGCCGCCCAGCGCCCCCGCGATCACCATCAGCGGAAAGATGTACCACGCCTCCATCGGGTAGAAGGCCAGCGCCACCCCGGCGCCGGTGATGGCGCCCATGATGTACTGCCCCTCGGCGCCGATGTTCCAGATGCCGGCACGAAAGCCAAGGCTCAGCCCGATGGCGATCAGTACCAGCGGCGCCCCCTTCACCAGAAGCTGTGGCCGGTAGTAGAACGAGAACTCGCCGAACAGCGGCTCCCAGAAGATGGTCTCGATCGCCGCCAGCGGATCCTTCCCCAGTGCCACGAACAGAACGCCCCCCGCAATCATGGTCGCCAGTACCGCCGCCACCGGCGTTGCCATGGCCCAGGCCCGCGACGGCTGCGGCCGTTTCTCGAGGGCAATCATGCGCTCGCCCCTCCGGTCCCTTTTCTGGCCGGAAATATCCCCGCCGGAGGCATGAAAGCCGCAATCCCGAACCTCTCAGACATGCGCCACCTCCATGCCATGCGCCCCGCCCATCATCAGCCCGATTTCCTCGACCGAAAGTTCGGCCGTGGGCCGCGGCGCGCTCAGGCGCCCCTCGTTCAGCGCCGCGAAACGGTCGGAAATTTCCATCAGTTCGTCCAGGTCCTGGCTGATGCAGACCACCGCCGTCCCCTGCGCCGCCAGATCCAGAAGCGCCTGCCGGATCGCCGCCGCGGCGGCCGCATCCACCCCCCAGGTGGGTTGGTTGACCACCAGGACCACCGGATCCTGCAGCACTTCGCGGCCGATGACGAATTTCTGCAGGTTGCCGCCTGACAGCGACCGCGCGGCGTTGTCGGGGCCCGGTGTGCGCACGTCGAAGGCGGCGATGATCCGTTCCGCGAAGGCGCGCGCGGCCTCCCAGCGGATGAAGCCGTTGCGCTCCAGCTTCTCGCGCACCGATCCGGTCAGCAGCGCGTTCTCGGTCAGCGTCATGTCGGGGGCGGCGGCGTGCCCCAGCCGTTCCTCGGGGGCGGCCAGCAGCCCCAGCCGCCGCCGCGCCACCGGCCCCAGATGCCCCACCGGCACGTCATTCAGCCGCACCGCGTCCGCGTCGGCGGGAATTTCCCCCGACAGCACGGCAAGCAGCTCGTCCTGGCCGTTCCCCGCAACGCCGCCGATGCCCAGGACCTCGCCGCGACGGACCGCGAAATGCACGTTCTTCAGCGCCGTCCCGAAGGCCGAGGGCGAGGGCACCGACAGCCCCGTGACGTCCAGCGCCACCGCGCCGAATTCGCGCCCGGCGCGCCTGGGCGTCTGCAGAATGCCTCCGACCATCATTTCGGCCATTTCCCGCGCCGTGGTTTCCGACGGCGTGCATTCGCCCACGTTCCGGCCCTGGCGCAGGATGGTGGCGTGATCGCACAGGGCGCGGATCTCTTCCAGCTTGTGGCTGATGTAAAGGATCGACCTGCCCTCGCCACGCAGCCGCCTGAGCGTCTCGAACAGGATCTTCACCTCCTGCGGGGTCAGCACGCTGGTGGGTTCGTCCATGATCAGCAGCTGCGGCTGCTGCAGCAGGCAGCGGATGATCTCGACCCGCTGGCGTTCGCCCGCCGACAGATCCCCCACCACCCGGAACGGGTCAAGCGGCAGCCCGTAGGTTTCGCTGACCTCGCGGATGCGGGTGGCAAGGTCGCGCATGGGGGGCGGATCCTCCATCCCCAGGGCGATGTTCTCGGCCACGCTGAGCGCCTCGAACAGGGAAAAATGCTGGAACACCATGGCGATACCGTCGGCGCGGGCGGCGCGCGGCTGGGCCGGGGCGAAGGGTTCCCCGCGCAGCAGCATCCGCCCGCTGTCGGGCTTGACCAGGCCGTAGATCATCTTCACCAGCGTCGATTTGCCGGCCCCGTTTTCGCCCAGCAGCGCGTGCACCTCGCCCTCCTGGATGTCGAAGCTCACGTGATCGTTGGCGACGACTCCGGGATAGGCCTTGGTCAGCCCCTGGATGCTCAGAAGGGGAACGCTCATGCGCGCATGTCCTTTCGCCTGTCCTCCGTCCGCCGGGCCGCCACGCCCAGGATCTGTGCCGCCACGCCCACCGCGATGGCTTGCGGGTGCTTGCCCAGGGCAGGATCCCCCACCGGGCAGGTGATCGCGGCGATCCGCTCCGGGGCGTGGCCCAGTGCGGCCAGCCGCGAACGGAATCGCGCCCACTTCGTAGCCGAGCCGATCAGCCCGGCAAAGCCAAAACCGTGCCCCAGCAGCCGATGGCACAGTTCAAGGTCCAGCGCATGGGAATAGGTCACCACCAGATGCGCCGCGGTGCGGGGGGCGTGCTGCACCAGTTCCGCAGGTCGCGCCGCTGGCACCACCGTCACCTGCGGCGCCACCTGATCGGGGAAGCGCCCGGGCGCGGTGTCGATCCAGGTGATCGCCAGTTCGGGCAGGGGGGCCAGCACCCCCACCAGGGCCCGGCCCACATGCCCCGCGCCCCAGATCCAGATATCCTGCGCCGGGCGCTGCACCGGCTCCACCATCCAGCCCGCCACCAGCTGCGCCCGCGGCGCCTCGCCTCGCGCCCGGGCCTGCGCCAGCAGCCGCCTGACCGGCAGAGGCATCGCGCCGCCTGCCGCTGCGGGTGCGACGGGACGCGCGACCACCTCGTCCTCCAGCGCCGCCAGTGCCGCCGCGTCCCACGCTTCGCTCAGCAGCACCACCGAGCCGCCGCAGCACTGACCCAGATCCGGGCCCAGCGCGTGACGGCTCAGCCCCAGCCGCCCCGCCCGCGCCGCCTGCAGCGCCTGCGCCTCCAGCGCGCCGCCGCCGATCGTGCCGAACTGGCCGCCCTCCCAGACCAGCATCGCCGCGCCCACTTCGCGCGGGGACGACCCCCGCGCCTCGGCCACCACCACTCGCACCACGCGCCCGTGCCGGGCCACCGCGTCCTTCAGCGCCGCCAGGTCAAACCCCATCGCGCAGCCTCCCTGTCGCGGCCAGGACCTTCTCGGGCGTGGCCGGCGCGTCCAGCGCCGGGTAGCCGCTGCCGAACGAGGCCACCGCATCGCTCAGCGCCAGATAGGCGGAAATGCCCAGCATCAGCGGCGGCTCTCCAACCGCCTTCGAACGATAGATCGTCTCTTCCCGGTTGCGCCCGTCCCACAGGGTCACGTTGAACACTGCCGGACGGTCGGAACAGGCCGGGATCTTGTAGGTCGAGGGCGCATGGGTCAGCAGCCGGCCGCGCGCGTCCCAGACCAGCTCCTCGGTGGTCAGCCAGCCCGCCCCCTGCACATAGCCGCCCTCGATCTGGCCGATATCGATGGCCGGGTTCAGCGAAACCCCGGCATCATGCAGGATGTCGGCGCGCAGGATCCGGTATTCGCCGCTGCGCCCGTCCACGGCAACCTCGGTCACCGCGCAGCCCTGGGCGAAATAGAAAAACGGCCGCCCGCGCCCGCGCAACCGGTCCCAGGACAGCTTCGGCGTGCGGTAGAAGCCGGTGGCCGACAGGCTCACCCGCCCCTCGTAGGCCATCCGTGCGGCCTCGGCAAAGGTGATCGATTC
Source organism: Paracoccaceae bacterium (assembly GCA_027000645.1). Lineage (GTDB taxonomy): Bacteria > Pseudomonadota > Alphaproteobacteria > Rhodobacterales > Rhodobacteraceae > Jhaorihella. The sequence goes on from JALTNO010000013.1 coordinate 5,740, forward strand.
GCCACCCACATGCACGCGTCCGCCCTCGAACCGAACCTCCCCGGCCTCGGCCTGGAACCGTTCGGCCAGGTGCGCGGCCATGCGCGCGCGGATCGTGTCGCAGGCCGCGGCCACCGCCATGCCGTTGAGATCGCTCCCCGATGACGCCGCCGTGGCCGAGCTGTTGGGCACCTTGCCGGTATCGGTGGCGGTAATCTTCACCGCCTCGACCCCGATCTCGAAGCGCGCGGCCGCCACCTGCGCCACCTTGCGAAACAGCCCCTGTCCCATCTCGGTGCCGCCATGGTTCAGATGCACCGACCCGTCCTGATAGACGTGTACCAGCGCCCCGGCCTGGTTGAGATGGGTAAGCGTGAAGGAAATCCCGAACTTCACGGGCGAGAACGCGATCCCCCGCCGGATCGCGCCCCCGCGCGCGTTCCACGCCGCCACTGCCCGCCGCCGCGCCGCATAATCGCACCGCGCCAGCAGATCCGCCGTCATCGCGCCCAGCTCGAAATCCTCGACCACCATGCCATAGGGCGTGACATTTCCGCCGCCCTCGCTGCCCCGGTCCTTTTTCTGGCCGGAAATATCCCGGGGGGAGGCCGCAGGCCGGGGGGCAGAGCCCCCCCGCGGCGCATCACGATAATAGTTCCGCCGCCGCAGCTCGGCGGGGTCCATCCCCAGCGCGTGCGCGGCGTGATCCATCACCCGCTCGATCCCCAGCACGCCCTGGGGGCCGCCAAAGCCGCGGAACGCGGTGGCGCTTTGCGTGTTGGTGCGCAGCCGGTGGCTTTCGATCCGCACCGCCGGCAGGAAATAGGCATTGTCGGCATGAAGCATGGCCCGATCCGCCACCGGCAGCGACAGGTCCCGGGACCAGCCACAGCGCACATGATGCAGAAAGGACACCCCCAGCAAACGACCCTCGTCATCAAAACCGGCGCGGTAGGTGATGCGGAAATCATGGCGCTTGCCGGTGATGATCATGTCGTCATCGCGGTCATAGCGCATCTTGCAGGGTCGCCCGGTCGCTCGCGCCGCCACCGCCGCTGCCACCGCCAGCGCGTTGCCCTGGCTTTCCTTGCCGCCGAAGGCGCCGCCCATGCGCCGCACCTCGACCCGCACCGCATGCATCGGCACCCCCAGCGCCTCGGCCACCTTGTGCTGGATCTCGGTCGGGTGCTGCGAGGAGCAGTGCACCACCATGTCGCCGCCCTCCTGCGGCAGCGCCAGCGCGGCCTGACCCTCCAGATAGAAATGCTCCTGCCCGCCGATCTCCATCACCCCCTCGACCACATGCGGGGCGGCGGCGATGGCGGCCTCTGCATCCCCGCTTTCCCAGATCAGCGGACCGTCCTCGAAACGGCTGTCCGCGGCCAGCGCCTGGTCGATGGTCAGGATCGGCGTTTCCTCGCGGTATTCGATCTGCCCCAGCCGTGCCGCCCGGCGCGCGGCAAGGTGGCTTTCGGCAATCACCAGGAACAGCGGCTGACCGAAATAGTGCACCTGTCCGCAGGCCAGCAGCGGTTCGTCATGGGCCGAGGGCGAGACGTCATTGGCGAAGGGCAGGTCGTCGGCGCTCAGCACCCCCACCACTCCTGGGGCGGCGCGCACCGGGGCGAGATCCATGGACAGGATCCGGCCGCGGGCGGTGGTGCCGAGCCCGAAGGCCAGGTGCAGGCAGTCGGGGGGCACGGGAATGTCGTCCACATAGCGCGCCGCGCCGGTGACGTGCAGGCGCGCCGAATCGTGGGGCAGGGGGCGGGCGACGGTCATGGTTGCACCTCGAGCACCGATTGCGGCCCGGCCCGCGGGTCGTCCGCGGCCAGGCAGCGGTCGAGCATTGCCGCGGCCGCCTCCATCCGGTAGTGGGCCGAGGCGCGATGGTCCGAGATCGGCGTGAAGTCCCGGGCCAGGGCGGGCCTGGCGGCGGCAACGGTTTCGGCGTTCCAGGGCTGCCCGCACAGGGCCGTTTCCAGCGCCCGGGCGCGTCCGGGCGTTGCCGCCATGCCGCCAAAGGCGATGCGCGCCTGTGCGACCCGGCCGTTTTCGATCTGGATGTTGAAGGCGCCGCAGACGGCCGAGATGTCCTGGTCGAAGCGTCTGGACAGCTTGTAGCAGCGCAGCCGGTCGGGCTGGCGCGGGAAGCTGATCGATTCGATGAATTCGCCCGGGCGCAGGTCCTGTTTGCCATAGTCGAGGAAGAAGTCCTCGAGCGCGAGCGCGCGGCGCTGCCCGGCGCGGCGCAAGTGCAGCGTGGCGCCCAGGGCGATCAGGGCGGGCGGGTTGTCCCCGATGGGAGAGCCATTGGCGATGTTGCCCCCGACGGTGGCCGAGGCGCGCACCTGCTCGGAGGCGAAGCGGCGGCGCAGTTCGGCATAGGAAGGGTGCAGTTCGGTCATGGCCGCGCGGAGGGCGTTCATGTCGGCCATGGCGCCGATGCGGACGGTTTCGGGAGTGATGGTGATGGTTTTCAGGTCGTCGCAGCCGTCGAGGAAGATCACCGGTTCGACCTGTCGCAGCGCCTTCGTCACCCACAGGCCGACATCGGTTGCGCCGGCGATCAGGGTGGCGTCGGGG
>JALTNO010000014.1 GCA_027000645.1 Paracoccaceae bacterium
CTCCAGCACCACCCCCGGCGGAAGGGTCGGATCCCCCGCCCCCGACGGCATCACCAGCGCCGGGCGCATCCGCCGGCCGCCCTCGCGCCGCAGGTTCACATAGTCGAACTGGCTGCGCACCTTCGGGGTCAGGAACGCCACCTCGGGCCATTCGCGCAGCGGCGCGATGTCGGGCTCGGTCAGGGTCACGTTGCCGGCGGTGTCGATCTGCAGATTCGCCGGATCCGCCAGCATCTCGCCGATCAGCGCCGCATAGACGCCGTTCTTGACCCCGAACAGCACCAGCAGCGGCACCAGGACCCCGACCATCACCGCCACGTTGCAGACCAGAAAAAGCCGGTCGCGCAGCAGGTCGCGCAGGGCGAGCGAGGCAATCAGCATGGCGACGCCTCCAGCCGGCTGACGACCTCTCCCCCCGGCCCGGCCGCGACCGAAAGCGACAGGCGCGCAATCCCGAAGGCACCGATCCGGTCGAGATCGTGACTGGACAGGATCACGCCGCAGCCCTGGGCCCCGGCGATTTCCAGCAGCAGCTCCAGCACCCGGTCGGCGCTTTCGGGATCGAGCGCCCCAGTGGGTTCGTCGGCGATCACGAAGGGCGGGCGGTGCGCCAGCGCGCGGGCCACCGCCACCCGCTGGCGCTGACCGATCGACAGCGCGCCGGGACGCAGCCCGGCCACCCCCTCCAGCCCCAGCCGCGCAACCAGCGCGCGGCACCAGCCGGGATCGGCGCGCCCGGCCACCCGCTGCGACAGCGCGACATTCTCGGCCACCGTCAGAAACGGCATGAGCCCCCCCGTCTGCGGCACGAAACCGAACAGCTGCCCGCGCATCCGCGCCAGCGCCCGGCTGCGCGGCCCCGCCGCCCACATCCCGGCCAGATCGCGCCGCACACCGTCCGCGTCCTGCCACTCGTAGCTCCCGCCGCCCGGCCCCGGAGGGCGCAGCAGGCCGAGGATCTCGAGCAGCAGCGTCTTGCCCGACCCGCTGGGCCCGGTCAGCGCCACCGCCTGACCGGCGCGCAGTTCCAGCCTGCCCCATTCCAGCCGGAACAGCCGGTCGCCATCGCGCAGGTCGCACCCCCCCGCGCCAAGCCGCAACGCCCCGCTCACCGGCGCTCAGGGCAGCACGTCGAACGGCATGGCAAAGACGTATTCGCCATCCGGCGCCCCCTCCCACAAGGCCGTCCACACCGCCGGGTCGTGCAGCCACTTGCGGTATTGCGCAAGCTTCTGGCGCATCCCGTCAAGGATCGTGCGGCGGTTCATCGCGCTCTGCCGCCAACGCTCCTCGGTGGTCAGCATGAGCTGGCTTTCATAGGGCAGATCCTCGAGGAACTCGAGCGCGCCGCCCAGCGTCTCGGCCTCCGGGTTGACCAGCCGGTCGGGGTTGAGCGCCATCCGCGCCACCACGTCGCGCACCTGCGCGAAGAAACGGTCCGAATCCTCGGCGCTGCGCGCCCGCTCGCCCAGGGTCAGAAGATTGTCGAGCAGCTCGGCCATGGTCGCCATCTCGTTGCGGGTAACCAGAAGGCGCGGCTCCACCGCCAGTTTCGCCGGGTTCTCGACCGCCTTTTCCGATACCCAGCCCTCGATGATGTCGGGGGCCTGCGTTCCCTTCCTGCGCCCCAGCCAGGCCAGCCGCATCGCCCGGCCCAGATCGACCAGCTCCTGCCCGCGCTCCTGCGGGGACAGGAGCGGGCGTTCCTCGCGCGCCTCGCGGATCATGTCGGTCAGCGCCGTGACCAGCCGCGTCACCGTCGCCTCGAAGGCCGCCTCCGACCCGTCGGGGATGCCGTAATAGTAGCTGTTGCCGTTGAACCGCGACAGCGCCCGGTACTGCGCTTCGGCCCAGGCGTGCTGGGCCTCGCCGCCGGCCGGCGTCTGCAGGTGCAGCGTCATCACCGCGACCCCCTTGTCCTGCGCCGCGCGCTGAAGCTCGGCCGGGCCGATGGGCGAGCGCGCGTTGGGATCGCGCGGGTCCTTGGGGCCGGCATCGGTGATCAGGATGACGATGCGGGCATCGAACGGGTCACCGCCGGCGGGCTCCCACCGGGTCAGTTCCACCGCGTCCTCGACCCCGGCAAGGCTGTCCTCGTTGAAGCCCGGCGAGTTGGCCACCGCCACCTTCGTCGCCGCCCGGATCGTGGCGATGACCGGCGACTGATCCCGGCGCCGCTCGAGCGGCAGCAGCGTGCGGGTGCGGTATTCCAGCCCCGGCACCGCGCCGGGATTGTCGCGAAAGCCCACCACCCCGAACTGCACCCGGCTGCCGATCTCGGTTCCGCGCAGTTCCTTGACGATCTTCTCGACCGCCTTCTGGGTGCGGGCGATATAGGGGCCCATCGACCGGGTGGTGTCGAACACGAAGACGATCCCCGCATCGAAATCGTCGGCGATCGCCCCCGTCTGCCCGCCGCCCTCGCGCAGCGGCACCGAGGCAACCTTCATCAGCAGGTTGTCCTCGTAGGTCAGCGGGTGCAGATCCTGCACGAAATCGAGGATCGGCATGAGATAGAGCCGCTCGACGATGTTGACGAATTCCTCCGGCTCGGCGGCCACGATCCCGTCGGCCGGATCGGGCCGGCCGGCCTCGATGGCGGCCAGCATCCGCTCCTGGTCGGCGACCAGCGTCTCGCTCTCCATCAGCCGGCGCAGGGCGGCCTCGGACTCGAACAGGATCTGCCGCTTGCGCCCGGCCGCGTTGGTGAAGGCGGCCACGATATTGTGCTTCCACGGCACCACGTCGCCGGCCGCGACCCAGCCCTCGGGGCCGGCGGACACCGAAGGCCCCACCTGATACCAGCCCGGGCGCACGGCATAGACGTAAAGGGGCTGGAAGGCGGGATACTGCCGGGCCTTGCCGGCCCCGGCCTCATCTGCGGGCGCGGGGCGCAGCATGGCGCCGGGCCGGGTGAGAACGCGCTGATAGACGGTCTTGCGCCCCTCGGCCACGAGCGGGCGCTGCGGCGCCGCCCCGGCCGGCGGCGCCATCGCCGCCACCCCCAGCGCCAGCAGCACCGCGATGCCGCCCCGGCACAACAGCCTAACCACAGAAATCATCGAAAGCCCCCTTCTCCAGCGTGCCCTCGGCGCCGCGCAGGCGCGCGCATACGGCGCCAAGACGCGGCCGGACCCCTTCGGCCCCGGCGCGCACCGCCCGCGCATAGTATTCGGCCGCCTTCGCCGGATCATCCCCGAAGCTCAGGCCGATCACCCGTTCGATCCGGGCATCCTCCACCGCGCCATCGTACAGCGCCCCGAACAGCGCCAGCGCCGCCGGATCGCCCTGCGCCGCCGCATCCTCGACCAGGCGCAGGGCGGCATCGGGGGCAAGCCCCGCGCCGCAGCGGCGGATCGCGCGTTCCACCACGACGAAACCGCCGGCAACCGATCGCAGCGCCTCATAGCTGCACCCGGGCTGCGCCGACACGGCTTGACCCGGGGTGGTCCGGATGGCGGCTTCGGGATCTGCCCCGTCGCCCCCCTCCCGCGCGTACAGCCACCACCACCCCGCAGCCAGGGCCGCGGCCAGTATCGCCGGCGGCACGATCCACCACATGCGCCACCCCCGGCGCCTCCTGCCGCCGGGGGCCGGGTCGGTCGCCTCGTCCTCCGGGCGGGGCGGCGATTGCGGCGCCGCCTCGGGTTCGGGAGCGGGCGGCGCGGGCTCTTCCGGCTCCGATCGCCCGGCCGGACGGATCCCCCCCGCCGCCGCGGCGCCCGCGCGCGGGCCGACGCTGTCGGGCCAGATCACGTCATGCGCCACCACGCCCAGAACGATCCGCAAGGGCGTGTATTCCTCGATCCGGTCCACGATCTCGGGGCCGATGCGGATGCGATCGGCATGGGTGGTTCGCTGCACGGGACAGGGACCGAACCCGTGCCGTTCGCGCTGCCAGCCATCCGGCCCCAGCCAGCGTTCGCCGAAACTTTCCTGAACGGCAACGCGCACCTCGGTTTCGGCCAGCGTTCCCGCGGGCAGTTCCAGCAGCGCGTGACCCCCGGCCGGTGCGGCGGGATCGGGGCGAATGACGAGGCTCATGCGCCCTCCCGTTCCCGTTCGCGCAGCCCGGCCAGTATCTCGCCCAGGGCGAGGTTCTGTTCCACGTCGATCTCGCCGCCGGCCATGTCCCGGGCATTGTCGACGAACAGCGCGAACAGCGCGTGAACCCAGTCGCTCCAGACATCGGCGGCCAGCGTCCGGGGCCGCTCGGGCAGGTCGTCCACCCGGTCCGAGACCGGACGTTCGGCAAAGACGGGCCGGGACTCGCCCTCCGGCGGTTCCACCCGCGGGCGTTCGGCTTCGGGGATGTCGCGCATCCCCAGCGTGGCCACGAAATCGTTGATCCGCTCGGCCGCGACGATGGCGGCGGGCGGGGCCTGACGTTCCACGGTCAGGCCGAAATTGACCTCTGCCAGCGCCCGCGCGGTGCGCGGCGCCAGGCCGGTGCGGCGCGCGGCATGGATGAGTTCGGCCACCAGGTCGGCCGCCGCGGCATCCCCAAGCCCCCAGGCCGCACGCCGGGCGCGATCGTCGCGCAGCGCCTTCATCCGGTCGATCCATGCCTCGACCGCGGTCTGCGCCTGGAACTGTTCCAGCGTCATGGTCCGCGTACCGCCCCCGTCCCGGTCCGCACCGCCTTCCGGCCGCGCCCGGCGGCCGGGGCGCAGCGGGCCGGAGTCCGATGCCGGGGCCCGGGGCGCGCTCATGGCGGCGGCCACCGCATTGCTGATGCGGACCGAGGGCGGAACCCGCGAGATGCGCGCCTCGATCTCGTCCTGATCGACGGTCAGGGATTCCAGCAGCGCACCGAAGCGGTGCCGCTCGAGCGCCACCAGCAGATCGTCGATCACCCGGTCCGCCGCCTGCTGCTTCTCGCCGATCCGGGTCTGAAGGTCGTCCGAGACGTGATAGGGGGCAAGCGCGCGGGCAATCTCGCCCGCGATCGTCCCGATCCGGGCCGAGATCTGGCGCAGCTTGCTGTCGGGCCTGCACACCCGCGCCAGCGCCGCGGTGAGATGGCTCACCCCGCCGTCATTGAGCGACATGGCCGCATCCCACGCTGCCTCCGGATCGGCGAAATGGCGCCGCACGGCGGGCGCGCGCAGGCACCCCGCGCGCAGCTGGGCGATCCGCTCGGCCTTTTCCGGGCGCAGGCGTACCTCGCGCCGGGCATCGTCATACTCGATCAGACCGTCCACGTAATAGTTCGGATTGCGCAGCCAGAAACAGTTGTCGAAGGGCCGGCCCGGCAGCCATTCGTCCACCCACGGGTCGCTTCCCTTGCCGAACTTTTCCAGCAACGATGCCTGCATCCGCCGCTCGAAGCGGCTTTCGTCGCCGCCCTCGGCGGCGCTGTCCGAAAGATGCTTGTCGAACTTGGTCAGCACGAAAAACAGGACCGTGTCGCTGTCCTGGCGCTGCTGCGGGGTGGCGCCATGGGTCGCCGCGATCCACCCCTGCACGAGCCCCGGCAGATCGACGGTTTCCATGTTGCCATCGGGTATGCACAGCAGCATGGAGGTGATTTCCTGGTCCTGCACGTAGCGGTCGAACAGATAGGCCACCTTGCCGCGCAGGAGAAGCTCGGGAAGGATGGCCTCGGACTTGGCGAACGCGGCCTGAAGATCCTGCTCGAACCTGTTGCGGGCGCCGGGAAAATCCAGAAGATCGGTTTCGGCAAAGATCGGCGAGGGCAGATCGCGCATCGGCAGGACCAGCTCGGCCGCCAGCGCGCAGACGACCGAGCGCGGCAGCTCCACCGCCCGTCCGTCGCCGGTCGAAACCGTCAGCGGCGCCCCGTCGGCCCGGCCGCTCAGCGTCTTGACGTCGATGATCGAGCTTTCCCGCGGCACCAGCGCATCGAGCCCGGCAAAGACCTCCTGCGAATGGCCCAGCCGGCCCAGAGCCCCGGCCAGCCGCGTGTAAAGCCCGGAAAACGGCGCGTGATCCCCCCAGAGCAGCGCAAACAGCGCCGCCCGGTCGGCGGCGGCAAGGCGGGGGGCTATTTCGGCGGCCTCCTCCCACAGCGGGCGAAGGGCGGCCGCATAGGCCTCGCGGCCGAACACCGTCTCGACATATTCGGCGATGTCGTGAACGTCGTCCTCGGAAAGCCCCGGCTGCACCGCCCCCGCCCGCGCCCGCGCCGCGTCGAGGCGCTCGGAAATCAGCGCCGCATCGGGGACCGGCTCGGACCGGTCGCCGTCCAGGAAGAAGCTGTTGACCAGCGTGCGGATGATGTCGGCTTCGCTCAGAAGCGTGAGCTTCACCGGATAACCATCGGGAGATGCGTATCTTTCCATGGTGAACCGGGTGACCAGGCCGGTGCTTTCGCCCTCGCCCTCGGGGTTGATCTCGCGGATGTAGTCGAGCTGCCCGCCGGCATAGTCGGCCACCAGCGCGCCCTTTTCGGGGCGCGCAAGGACCGACACCAGGAAGGACTTGCCCGCCTGGCTGGGGCCGAAGACGCTGACCGACATGCGCCTGCCCGCCGCCCGGGCCAGCCGCCGCGCCCGCCGTCCGGCTCGGCGCAGCCCCCGAACCAGCGAGCGCCCCTCGGCGCCGACCAGATCGGCATTCCCGGGGGTTTCGACCCAGGCCCGCGCCCGCGCTGCCAGATCGGCCACGTCGCTGCACGCCTGCCCAAGCCTTTCCTGCGCCTCGTTCGTCATCGTGCTCTCCTCACAACCGGAACACCCCGGTGTCGATCCAGTATTCGTCCTCGAAGCCCAGCGTATGCAACCGCAGCCGCACTTCGGAAGGCTTCATCGCGGTCCCTTCGGCATCCTCGACCTCGACCACCGAGAAGGCCTCGCGCAGGGCCTCGCGCCGCAGGACGCCTTCGGGGGTGTCGTTGTCGGGGTCGTCGTCGAAATCGGTCCGCTCCAGCGTCACCCGAAGCGGCGCCCGGTCCTGCGCCGAACGGGTGGCGAAATCGAGCCGGTAAAGCGGCGTCGTCGTCCAGCGTTCAAGCGGCAGCTGGCGCGACCCCAGCATGATCGGCGTATGCATCGTGACCTCGGCCAGCATTTCCGCCGCCGCACCCGCCCCGTCGCCCTCGGCATCGGTGCGAAACAGGATGCGCGAATCCGGGATCTGCCCGGAATTGTCCATCTCGCCGATGAACCGGGCGGTGGACTGCATCCGCAAGGCCCGCGTCGTCACCTTGAAATTGGGGATCCGCGCCTGCGCCAGCGCCATCAGCAGCCCGCCCACGGCCACGGTGGACTTGGGATCGCCCACGCGCTGGGTCACCGGGTCGCGGAACGGGTACCACCTTCCCGTCTTGCAGGCATGCATCGGGATCAGCCGGTGCGGCGGCACCACGAGAAGCTCCTGCAATATCGCCCGCACCGCCGGCAACCGCGACGGCCGCCCGGTGAGAAGAACCACATCGGCGCCCAGATGCGCGATCACCTCGGCCATGTTGCCAAGCGCCTTGTTCAGCACCTCGCGGGCGATGCCGTCAACGTCCTGCCGCCCGAATTCCAACGCCACCTCGCCCAGCCGGAACCCCTCGGCGCCGAGGCCCCGGGCGGCGTCCTCGACATAGGCCGCCAGCGCCGCCGGAACCGGCTGGCGCCCCTGCCCGCCGGTTTCCACCTCCTCGCCCAGCGCCAGGACGTCGCTTGCTCGAACCGTCAGCTTGTCGAACTCGTCGGCCTCCTCGCAGGCGTTCAGCACCGCCACGGCCAGCGGCATCAGCACCCGCAGCGCGAATTGCCGCCGCTTCTGCACGCTCTGCTGGTCGAGCCCGGCAAAGTCGCCGCCGAACAGCTCGCGCAGCTTCTCGGCGGCATGCGTGCCCCCGGCCCCGGCGATCGCCTGCCGGATGCCCGGAAGCACGATCACCGAGATCACCCGCTCCAGCAACTCGTCGCCGGCAACGCGGAAGGTTTCGCGGAAATTCTGCCGCGGGTGCAGAACCCGCCCGGCCTCGCCCCACCAGGTGGTGATCATCAGGTCGGTGGTGCCGCCGCCGATATCGATACAGGCCAGGCGCAGCGACGGCGCGGGGGGCTCGCCCTCGCGCATCGGGCGCGGCCGGCCCTTGAGTTCGAGAAAGCGGTCGATCCGGCCCTCGAATTTCTGCGTGAGCTCGGAATGAAGCCAGACCAGCTGCGTGCAACTTGCCTCGTCCCATTCGACGATCAGCTCGGGCATCCGCGACAGCGGGCCGGGCTGACCCTTCAGCCCCAGCATCGCCCAGACCAGCTTCAGCGCCCCCCGCGCCCGCGACCGGATGATCGCCTGTTCCTGCACGGTCAGCGCCGTGGGCAGGGTCAGGAT
>JALTNO010000015.1 GCA_027000645.1 Paracoccaceae bacterium
AGCTGACCCGCATTCGCGAACTGGGCTATGCGGTGGATGACGAGGAGAACACGCCGGGCATGCGCTGCGTGGCGTCGGCGGTGCTCAATGCCTGGGGCGAGCCGGTGGCGGGGCTGTCGGTGTCGGGACCGAGCTTCCGCCTGGGCCAGGACCGGATCGCGCAGATCGGCCAGCAGGTCCGCGCCCTTGCCGGAGAGGCCACCCGCGCCCTTGGCGGCACCCCGGTCTGAACCGGAAGCCCCGATCTGCCGCACCGGACCGCGGCACGAGGGGATGCAATCTGAGATGGAAATTCCGGCAATCAGCAGGTTGCAGGAAGGGGGCGCGGAACCGAAGAAGCGCCCCCTCGGCCCGAGTCGATCCGATTCCCGCTCAGGCGATTCCAGGCGGTAGCAACGCGCAAGTGCGGCTCCTTATGTGCGGCATGTTGTCGCAGGTGTTTCCCGATATCTGCCCGGTTTCGCGCTTCCGGCAAGCCTCCGGCGACCGGGTCGGAACCGGGGTTTTCCGGCTGTCGGACGGGTGCGTGTTACGAGACCGAAACCGGCGGATGTTACGATATCGAAACATCCGCCGCGTCCCTCGCGCCATGAAAATTCCCGGCGCCGGACCGGCAGGGGGTCAGGCCGGGCATTGCGCGTTACGAAATCGTAACGCCGGCCGCGCGCGCCTGTCCACAGGGAGGGACGGGCCGGCGGGGTCGGAAAAACCACTAAAAATCAGGTATTAACAATTCGGAATGCGAGGCCATTTCGGCCGTATGCGATTTTGACCGCCGCCCGGATCGTGTCACAGTTCCGATGGGGCAACGTCGGCGGGTGCCGTTGTCGGAAGCCCCGCCAGAAGTCTTTGCGGACAGCGGGAGGGTATCAGATGACCAGTATAGGCCTGCAGGCCGATCCTTCGTTCGGAGTTCCCGGCAGAAAGCGCTGGGCCATGGTTGTGGATCTCAGGCGGTGCATCGGGTGCATGGCCTGCGTCGCCGCCTGCAAGGCGGAATACGACGTGCCGCTGGGGGTGTGGCGAACCACGGTCAGGGTCAAGAACACCGGAACCTATCCGAACACGCGCCGGAACTTCATGCCCCGGCTGTGCAACCATTGCGATAATCCGCCCTGCGTGCGGAACTGCCCGACCGCGGCCACCTACAAGCATGACGAAGGCTATGTCCTGCAACGTTATGACCGTTGCATCGGCTGCCGCACCTGCATCGCGGCCTGCCCCTACAACGCGCGTTTCATGCTGCCCAGAAGCCGCACCCGGGTCGGTATCAACAACGTCGTGGACAAGTGCACCTTCTGCGAGCACCGGGTCAGCCAGGGGCTGGTCCCCGCCTGCGTGCAGACCTGCCTCGGCCGGTCGCGCATCTTCGGCGACATCAACGACCCCGACAGCGAGGTGGCGAAGATCGTGGCCACGCAGAAGACGGTGACGCTCAAGCCCGGCAAGGGCACGCGCCCGCAGGTCTATTACATCAAGCCCGATCGCAAGAGCGTCGAACAGGACTACCACGCACCGGTTTCGGCCGCCGCGCGGCGCGACGCCGAGGCGTTCTATCGCCATCACAACGGCAGCCGCTTCTTCAGCGCCAACCTGTGATGGAGGGAGGAAAAAATGTTTGAATACATGCCAATGAACGTCGCTCCCTGGGGGATCGAAATCGTCATCTACTTCTTCCTGATCGGCCTGGCCGCGATGACCTTCATCCTGGCCGCCGCGCCGGAAACCTTCGGCGCCGCCGGCGCGCCGTTCCGCGATGCGGAGGTTCCGGGCGCGCTGGTCACGCTGGTCATCCTGGCCATCAGCGGGCCGCTGCTGATCGCGGACCTCACGCAGCCGATGCGGTTCCTCAATCCGATCATATACTTCCGGCCGTCCTCGCCGCTCAGCTGGGGCAGCGTGCTGCTGATCCTGTTCGGGCTGTCGGTGCTGGCGTTCCTCTACGGGCGCTTCTACGACAAGCCCGGCATTCGCCGCACCGCCGCGGTGGTCGGCTCGCTCCTGGCGCTGACGATGCCGATCTATACCG
>JALTNO010000016.1 GCA_027000645.1 Paracoccaceae bacterium
TGCCGATGCTGTTCGTCAGCGGGCTGATGGGCCCCTACATGAGCCCGATCCCCGCCAATGCCTCTGCGGCGATGATCTTTTCCTTCTTCGTGGCGGTCATCATCACGCCCTGGCTGATGTTGAAATTTGCCGGCAAGGCGGACATGTCGGCCCATGCCCATGACGACGAATATGGCGGGCATCCCGGCGGCATCCTGGGGCGGATCTACACCGTGGTGGCGCGGCCGATCCTGAAGACGAAATTCCGCTCGCTCGCCTTCCTGCTGATCACCGCGGGGCTCAGCTTCGGTTCCATGGCTGCGTTCTATACCAGGGACGTGACGGTAAAGTTGCTGCCCTTCGACAACAAGTCCGAGCTTTCGGTGGTGATCGACCTGCCCGAGGGGTCGTCGGTCGAGGCGACCGACCGGGTGGCGCAGGACGTGGCCCGGGCGGTTCTGGACATGCCCGAGGTGGTGACCACCCAGACCCATGCCGGCACGGCCGCCCCCTTCGACTTCAACGGGCTGGTGCGCCACTACTATCTGCGCCAGGAACCGCAGCTGGGCGATGTTCAGATCAAGCTTCTGCCCAAGGACGAACGCGAACGCACCAGCCACGAAATCGCGCTGGAAATCCGCGAGCGGATTGCCAAGCTCGACCTGCCCGAAGGCACGGTGCTGAAGACGGTCGAATCTCCGCCGGGACCGCCGGTGATCTCGACCCTTCTGGCCGAGGTCTACGGGCCCGACCCGGAAACCCGCCGGGCGGCGGCGCGCAAGATCCGGCAGGCGTTCGAATCGGTGCCCTTCGTGGTGGACGTGGATGACAGCTTCGGCAGCCGGAGCCGGCGGCTTCGGGCGACCATCTCGACCGACCAGCTGGAATTCTTCGGCGTGCAGGAGCAGGACGTGTTCTCGACGCTGGCCATCCTCAATGGCGGCCGGACGGTGGGCTATTCCCATCGCGGCGGCGGGCGCCGTCCGATCCCGATCCGGGTCGAGCGCGACAAGGCCGACAGGGTGCTGGACGAACGTTTCCTGTCCACGCCGATCCCGGCCAACGTGCTGCCGGGGGCGCGCGGCGTGGTCGAACTGGGGGACGTGATCGAGCTGCGCGAAGAACGCGCCTCGTTCCCGATCTTCCGCCACAACGGCCGAGCGGCCGAGATGGTGACCGGCGAGCTGGCCGGCGCCTTCGAGGCGCCGCTTTACGGGATGCTGGCCGTGGCCGAAGAGCTGGACAGGATGGACTGGCCCGAGGGCCTCAAGCCCGAAATCCGCCTGAACGGCCAGCCCGAGGACGAAAGCAAGGTAACCCTTCTGTGGGACGGCGAATGGGAGGTGACATGGATCACCTTCCGCGACATGGGCGCGGCCTTCGCGGTGGCGATGCTGGGCATCTACATCCTGGTGGTGGCGCAGTTCGGCTCGTTCCGGCTGCCGCTGGTGATCCTGACGCCGATCCCGCTGACCTTCCTGGGCATCATCGGCGGGCACTGGCTGTTCGGGGCGCCATTCTCGGCCACGTCGATGATCGGCTTCATCGCGCTGGCCGGTATCATCGTGCGCAACTCGATCCTGCTGGTGGACTTCATCCGCCACGAGGGCGGGCCGGACACTCCGCTGATCGACACGCTGATCGCCGCCGGCTCGATCCGGTTCAAGCCGATCCTGCTGACCGCGGTCGCGGCGATGATCGGGGCCTTCGTGATCCTGGCCGACCCGATCTTCCAGGGGCTGGCGATCTCGCTGCTGTTCGGGCTGCTGTCGTCCACCCTGCTGACGGTACTGGTGATCCCGGCGATCTACCGGGTGTTCAAGGGCTGAGGCCCAGGCTGCCGACAAATCGCAACGCCGGCCCCCGGGCCGGCGTTTTCCATGTCTGCCGTCCCGGCCGCTTCGATCCCCGCGCACTCCGCCCGAACGGGGGCAGCGGACGCCCCCCGTCCTTCATCTTGCCCCAAATACTCCGGGGGAGCGCGAGGGGGCAGCGCCCCCTCGTTCCGGTCGGATCGGCACTGGCCGATCCGAAAACCGATCCATGCCCGTCAGGTCACGACCGGCGGCGCGGCATCACATGCGGCGCCATGCACCGGCTCACCCGAACACCTTGCCCAGGGCCACGTCCACCGCGCCGGTGATCTCGTCGATGTCCTCGGCGGTGGCGATCAGCGCGGGCGAAAAGCACAGCACGTTGTTGCGCCCCGGAATCGAGCGGTTGGCGGCCCCGATGATGACCCCCTGCGCCGCGCATTCGGCCACCACCCGCGCCACCTCGGCCTCGGAGACCGGCTCCTTCGTGTCGCGGTCGGCGACCAGCTCGGCCCCGCAGAACAGCCCCTTGCCGCGCACGTCTCCGATGACCTCGTGCCGTTCCATCAGCGCGCCGAGATTGGCCAGGAGCCGTTCGCCCATGGCCGTGCAGTTGTCGAGAAGCCCCTCCTCCTCGATGATGCGCATGTTCTCCAGCGCCGCCGCCGGCCCCGCCGTGCAGCCGCCGAAGGTGGAGATGTCGCGGAAATAGTCCAGCTTGTCCGAAGGATCCTCCTTGAACATCTCGAACACCTCTTCGGTGGTCACGCAGCAGGCGATGGCGGCATAGCCCGACGCCACGCCCTTGGCCATGGTGACGAAGTCGGGCTGCACCCCGTAATGCTGATAGCCGAACCACTTGCCGGTGCGCCCAATGCCGCAAACCACCTCGTCGATATGCAGCAGGATGTCGTATTTTCGGCAGATCTCCTGCACCCGTTCCCAGTAGCCCTCGGGCGGGGTGATGACGCCGCCTCCGGCGGTGACGGGTTCAAGGCACAGCCCGCCCACCGTCTCGGGGCCCTCGCGCAGGATCACCTCTTCGATCAGGTTGGCGGCGGCGATGCCGAACTCGCGCCCCGAAAGATGGCCCAGCCCCAGCTCGTCGGCGCGGTATTCCATGCAGTGCGGCACCCGGACGAAGCCGGGCGCAAAGGGGCCGTACTGCATGTTGCGTTCGTCCTGCCCGCCGGCCGACATCGCCGCCAGGGTCGATCCGTGATAGTCGCGGTCGCGATAGAGGATCTTGTATTTCTTCCCGCCGTATTTCTTGTGGGCGATCTGACGGATCATCTTGAAGGCCTTTTCGTTGGCCTCGGAGCCCGAATTGGTGACATAGACCCGGCTGAGCCCCGGCATCTTCTCGATCAGCTTTTCGGCGAACAGCGAACCGGGTATCGAACCGGCCGACTGGGCGAAATAGCACAGCTTCATCAGCTGGTCATGGATCGCCTTGGCAATGGATTCACGGCCATAGCCGACATTGACGGTCCAGACCGCCCCCGATACCGCGTCGAGATATTCCTTGCCGTTCTGGTCCCACACGCGCATGCCGCGGCCTTCGACGATGATCCTGGGATCGGCGGTTTCGAACTGCTTGTGCTGGGTCAGGTGGTGCCAGATGCGGGCCTTGTCGGTCTCGACGATATGACGAAGGTCGTTTTGCTTGAACGTGCCGTCCATGACATGTCCTTTCGGTTCAGGAAATCGGGCGCGGCCTCAGGCCCGCAGCGCGGCCAGGGTCGTTACCCTATCAGAAACGTCAAATCGCCGCCCGGCTATAGGTCCAGTTGCGGACGTGATTTGGAGCCAGTTTTGCGAGGGAGTTTGTCGCCGCGGTTTTTCGGGCGCCCGTAGTGGGTTGAAAATTCGATGAAATGTTTCCCGTTCCATTCGCGCCGCCGGGCGGCGGGGCGGGAAGGCGGACATGGACCTGCGGGAAAAATCGTTGATCGGTCACCGGAATTGCGTTCCGATCATGGCCGAGGGCATGGTCCGCACGGCAATGCCGTGAAAGGGGCCGTGCGCCGGACGGGCCGCCGTCAACAAATCCGCCCGGAAAGGGCGTCAGAAGCGACAAGGGAGATGACGATGAAGATCAAGGCTAGGCTATTGGGTGCGGTGACCGGACTTGCCGTATTCGCGGGGGCGCTGCCGGCGCTGTCGCAGGAACTCACGGTGGGGTATTTCCTCGAATGGCCGATGCCGTTCGAATACGCCAAGCAGATGGGCACCTATGACAAGGAGCTGGGGGTGCCGGTCAAGTGGGTCAGCTTCGACACCGGCACCGCGATGAGCGCGGCAATGGCGTCGGGCGACGTGCAGATCAGCGTCAGCCAGGGCGTGCCGCCCTTCGTCGTGGCGGTCAGCGCCGGGCAGGATCTGCAGATCCTCGACGTGGCGGTCTCCTATTCCGACAACGACAACTGCGTGGTCCGGTCGGACCTGGAGATCGACAAGACCAATGCGAAGGAGCTTGAAGGCAAGAAGGTCGCCGTGCCGCTGGGCACCGCTGCGCATTACGGCTTTCTCAAGCAGATGAACCACTTCGGCGTGGATATCGGCACCATGACGGTGGTGGACATGGCCCCGGCCGAAGGCGCGGCGGCGCTGGCGCAGGGCAATGTTGACATGGCCTGCGGCTGGGGCGGTGCGCTGCGGCGAATGAAGGAACACGGCAACGTGCTGCTGACCGGCGCCGAGAAGGAGGAGCTGGGCATCCTGGTCTTCGACGTGACCAGCGCGCCGGCCTCGTTCATCGCCGAAAACGGCGATCTCGTGGCCAGGTTCCTGCGCGTCACGGCGGATGCCAACGAGATGTGGAACAGCGGCAAGATGAAGGACGAGATGCTGCCGGTCATCGCCAAGGATGCCGGCATGGACGTGGACGCCACTGCCGAAACCATCGCCACCTTCGTCTTCCCCTCGATCGAAGAGCAGCTTTCGGCCAAGTGGCTGGGCGGCGGCGCGCAGGAATTCATGAAGGGCGTGGCCGACGTGTTCGTGAAGGCCGGCAGCATCGACAAGGCGCTCGACTCCTACGAGGGTGCGGTCAATGTCGGCCCGCTGACGGCGGCCGGCAGGATGTAGTCCGGAAAATCGGCCGGCCCGGCCTGCCATGGGCGGGCCGGCCGTTGCAACGTTCAACCGGCGCCGCGGGCCGGCGGTATGCCGCCGTGCCCCGGCAGGCCGCGTGACTGGGAAGGACATGGCCGAACTTTCGATCGAAAACGTCTCCATGCGCTTCGACCTGCCGGGCGGCACGTCGATTCAGGCGCTGAAGGATGTCACGCTTCACCTGAAGGCGGGCGAGCTGATGAGCGTCCTCGGCCCTTCGGGCTGTGGCAAGACGACGCTTCTCAACATCGTCGCCGGATTCCTCGCCCCGACCGAGGGACGGGTCGCGATAAACGGGCGCACGGTCACGGGACCGGGGCCGGAACGTGGCATGGTGTTCCAGCAGGGGGCACTGTTCGAGTGGATGAACGTGCGGGAAAACGTGAGTTTCGGCCCCCGCATGAAGGGCATGCCGAAGGCCGAGATGCAGCAGATCGTCGAGCACCTCCTCGACGTGGTGGGGCTTGCCGACTTCAAGGACAAGGCGATCTACGAGCTCTCCGGCGGGATGCAGCAGCGGGTCGCGCTGGCCCGGTGCCTGGCCAACGACCCGGACGTGATCCTGATGGACGAACCGCTGGGCGCGCTGGATGCGCTCACCCGCGAAAAGATGCAGTCGCTGGTGCTGAGGCTGTGGAAGGAGACCGGCAAGACGATCATCCTCATCACCCATTCGGTCGAGGAGGCGCTGCTTCTGGGTGAGCGGCTGATCGTGATGGCGCCGCGGCCGGGGCGGATCCACAGGGAATACCGGCTGCCCTTTGCCGATCTGGGCGTCGGCGCGGATCTGCGCGAGATCAAGAAGCACCCGGATTACGACCCCACCCGCGAGGAAATCCTCAACATGATCTGGAACATGGAAGAAGAGATCATGGGCCGGACGGAGGTCGCCACATGACCAGCATGGTTCCCTTCCTGATCTATCTGGCGATCTTCGCTGCCTCGTATCTTGTCGTGAACAAGGCGATCCGGCGCGCTGTGCGTACCGGGCTGGCGGCGCGCAAGACCGTGACCTTCGGGGATGAAAGCGCGGTGGTCCCCGATCGCGCGGCAAGTGTCATCTCGATTGTCACCCTGTTTCTGCTGTGGGGCATCTTTACCGGCTCGGCGCTGGTTCCGGCCTTTCTGCACATGCCCGGCCCCTATATCGGCGGCGGCCGGTTCACCTATGTGGTGGAGGACCGCGACGGCCGGCGCGACGAGGCGACGGTGTTCTGGCGGGTTGCGGCGCCGGGGGAGAAGGGGGAAAAGCCGGAAATCGACCCCGGCGAGGGACCGGCGAAGAATGACGCGATCGTCATTCGTGCCTATCGCAGCGCGCAGCTGAGCTGGGACAGGAACGACGAGGACGGCTTCAGGCGCAAGGCCGGCGCCCGGATCATCGAGATTGCGGGCGTGCCGGTGGACTATGACCCGGCCCGACGGGGCGAGGCCGATGCGTCCGACCGGCCCAAGCCGGTGGTTGAAGTGGAAAACGCCACCGTGACGCTTTCGGACAAGGGGGCGCTGATCATCACGCCCTATACGGGCTGGCAGATGGAGCCGATCTGGCTGCCCCCGCCCGAGGACGTGGTCAAGCGGCTGTTCGACATCGCCAGCGAGGGATTCCGCGGCGCGACCCTGTGGGAGCATCTGGGATTTTCGCTGATGCGCGTGGTTGTCGGTTTCTTCTTCGGTTCGCTGGTGGGCATTCCGCTGGGTTATGCCATGGGGCTGTCCAACTGGTTCCGTGGCTGGTTCGACCCGATCGTGGAATTCATGCGCCCGGTGCCGCCGCTGGCGCTGATTCCGCTGGTCATCATCTGGGCCGGTATCGGCGAGCTGGGCAAGATCGTGCTGCTGTTTCTTGCCGCGCTGTGGATCATGGCGATCGCGGCCCGGTCGGGCGTGTCCGGGGTGCGGATTTCCAAGGTCCATGCGGCCTATTCCCTGGGCGCAAGCAAGAGCCAGATCATGCGCCACGTGATCGTGCCCAATTCGCTGCCCGAGCTGTTCACCGGCGCGCGGGTCGCGATGGGCGTGTGCTGGGGCACGGTGGTTGCCGCCGAACTTGTCGCCGCCGAGAAGGGCGCGGGGATGATGATCATGGTGGCATCGAAGTTCCAGAACACCGACATCGTGATCATGGGGATCATCCTGATCGGGGTGATCGGTTTCGGCATCGACATCCTGATGCGCTGGCTGGAGCGCCGGCTGGTGCCCTGGAAGGGCAAGGGCTGAGGCCCGGCCCCCTCCTCCTCCCTCCCCCGGGTTCGGGGCGCGGGGCTTCTTGCGCGGCAATTGCCGCGAACATGCCCCTGATGCTGGCGGGCCCGGCGGTTTTCTTTTCCCTTGCCTCTGCGGGCATGTCGATCAGGATGGCCGAAACCGCCCCGAGTGAGGAGACTTTGGTTCATGGCCGAGCTTCCCGTGATTGGTGCGCAGCTCAGCGTGCTGGATCTCGACCGCCACCGCGACTGGCTGTTCGAGAGGGATCGCGACCTGGAACTGCCCGAGTTCAGCATGGTCGACATCCTGCGCGCGCCGGAACCCTTCATTGCCATGGCCAAGGAGAAGCTGGACGGCTGGGACGGGCGGCTGGGCATCCACGGCCCCTTTTCCGGGTTCGAACTGGACGTGAAGGACCGCGAGATCCGCTCGCTGGTGCAGGCGCGGCTGGATCAGGCGCTGGCGGTCTGTGAGGCGCTGGGGGCAACCCAGATGGTGATTCATTCTCCTTACGACTATTGGGATCTGCACAACCTGGACAATGCGCCGAAGGATCGGGAACGTCGCATCGCGGCGATTCTGGATACGCTGGAGCCGGCGATTGCGCGGGCCGAGGATGTCGGCGTGGAGATGGTTCTGGAGAACATCCAGGACTGCGATCCGGCCGATCGTCGCGCGGTGGTGGAGGCGGCAGACAGCCCGGCGCTTCGGCTGTCGGTGGATGTCGGTCACGCCCATTGGGCGCACACCATGTGCGGTGCCGCTCCGGCGGATCGCCATATCAGAGATGCCGGTGCGCTGCTGGGGCATGTGCATCTGCACGACACCGACGGCTATGCCGACCGGCACTGGCCGCCGGGCTGCGGCAATATCGGCTGGCACGCGGTGTTCGAGGCGCTCGAGATATGCGCCGCGCGTCCGCGGTTGATCGTCGAGGTGCGCGAGTTCGACCGGGTCGTGGAGGGTGTGGCGCATCTGGAGCGGCTGGGGCTGGGTTGCTGAGGCGGTTGCGACCGGGCGGAGCGCCTGCGGCGCGCGCCTTTGTGCGCTGCGCGCGGATCGGGGCTCTGCCCCGAACCCCGGAGTATTTCGGGCAGGGTCTATTCCAGTTGAGCAGTTCTGAGCCCATACTAAGGTGTTCATATGGCTCAGAAAAACAGGTAT
>JALTNO010000017.1 GCA_027000645.1 Paracoccaceae bacterium
GGCTGATGGAAAAGGGCGTGTACCCCTTCTCTCGCGCCGCGGCCACGGCGACGTGCCGCCCCGTGGCCGCGGCGCGAGAGAAGGGGTGCACGCCCTTTTCCATCAACCGGTCGGTGGCGAAACGCTGCAGGCGGCCGATCTCGACCGGGCGCCCTTCGGCCTCCTCGCGCACGCAGGCCGCTTCGCACAGGGTCTCCACCGGGCAGACCCGCGCACACATGCCGCCCAGGATGTTCTGCGACAGGATCGTCCGCGCCGCCCCTTCCGGGTGGCCGGTCTGGATCTGGCGGATGAACAGCGCAATGTCGATGCCCGTGGGACAGGCCTCGGTGCAGGGGGCATCATAGCAGAAATAGCAGCGGTCCGCCGCCACCGCCGCCTCGTGCGGGTCAAGCGGCGGGTGAAGATCGCTGAAATTCGCGGCCAGCCGTTCGGCCGGAAGCCGGCCGGCACGAATGCCGGGCGCCAAGGGGCCATTCGCCATCTCGTGTCTCCCTGAAGGTCGTTTCCTTTCCCTCAGAGTGCCACAATCTGAAATTTTATCAATTGGTAAATTTTACCGATCGGTAAAAACCGGCATGCGGACCGGCATTCACGGAATCGGCATTCCCTGCCGGTTGAACTTTCCCCGATCCCTATCGAGATCGTCGTAGGTCAGCTCGACCTCGACCATTGCCACCGAGCCGGCCGGAAACGCCCGCCAGGGAAGACCGTCGGTTTCCAGAACCGCGTTCGGCGTCGCCAGGTCCATGTGGCAGGGCGGCAGCGGCCAGGGCTCGGGCGGATTGCCGTTGATTCCGACCTTCAGTTCGAGCAGCCCGCAGCGCCATGCCCAGATCTGGGTGACATAGACCAGATCCTGCCCGTTGAACGGGCGCACCATGATCCAGCTGGGTTTCGTCGCTCTCAGGATCGGCTTGACCTCGACGGCGGTGGTGAAGCGCCCCGTGGGCACCTGCGGTTCGGCTTGAAGCGCCGGTTTTTCGGGGGCGAGGAAGACCGGCGCGCTCTCCTCCTCCGAAGCGGCGGGCGGCGCGAGGAAAGCCGGCGGTGGGGATGGCGCGGCCTGTTGCGTCCCGGCCCGTGCGGCGCTCTCGCCCCCGCCCTCGCCCGCGCCCCCTTCGGGCGAAACCGGCAAGGCCCGATCCGCGGCGACCGGGGCCGCGGGTGCGGCCTGCGTTTCGGATGCGGCCTCGGAGGGGGCCGTGCCGGACGCTCCGGCAAGCGGCTGCGCTGCCTGAACGGCGGCTGCCAGCATGAGAAGAATGATCTCGAGCATCGCCTTGCCTCCGGCGGTTGCCGTTCCCGCCCCTTGCGAAGATCCGGGGGCGAAAATCCGGGGTTTTTGCCTCTTTCCCTTCAATCTATACTGCCCGAAAGATCCCGAACGGGCGCCCTTGCGCGGCGGCCGGGAGATCCCGGGGCGGACAGGGGCAGTATGGCAAAGAAGAGAGCATCACGCCAAGCATTCAATATCCTCGTGATCGGCCAGCATGGCCGGTTGCAGTACGAGGCGGTGCTTTTCGCGGCTTCCCTGCGCCATTGCAGCCCGGATTTCGCCGGGCGGCTTTTCGTCGGCGTCCCGCAACCGGGGCCGAACTGGCCCGAGGATCCATCGATCCGAAACGCGCCGGTGCTGGAGGCGCTCGACCGGCTAGGGGCAGAAATCCTGCCCTTCGAGAGCCGCGCCTTCGGGGCCAGCTACCCCCACGGCAACAAGATCGAGGCGCTGGCGGCGCTGCCCGCGGGCGAGCCTTTCGTCTTCTTCGATACCGATACCCTGGTGATCGGCGAGCTGACCGGAGTGCCTTTCGACTTCGACCGCCCCGGCGCCTCCCTGCGGCGCGAAGGGACCTGGCCGCAGCCCACCCTTTACGGCCCCGGCCATGCGGGCATCTGGAAATCGCTCTACGACCGGTTCGGGCTGGATTTCGACAGCAGCCTGGACCTGACGCAGCCCGACGGCTACTGGAAGCGCTATCTCTATTTCAACGCCGGCTGGTTCTTTCATTCCGACCCGCAGGCTTTCGGCGCGCGATTTCTGGAATACGCCCTGTCGGTGCGCGACGACCCGCCCCGGGAGTTGGTGGGGCAGAGTCTGGACCCGTGGCTCGACCAGATCGTCCTGCCGCTGGTCATCCATTCCTTCGGCGGCGGCCGGAACGTCCTGCCCGAGGGGCTCCTGGACGGCGAAGTGACCTGCCACTACCGGCATTTCCCGCTGCTTTACGCCCGCGAAAGCGACAGGGTGGTGGAGGTGCTGGAAACGGTGGCCGCGCCGAACCGGATCAAGAAGGTGCTGAAGGGCCACGAGCCGATCAAGCGGATGGTCTATCAGGGCCGCGGCAGGAAGCTGCGCGCCATGTTCGACCGGGACAACCTGCCGCGCAAGGAGCAGGCGATCCGCAACCGGATCAGGGCGGCGGGGTTCTGGATGCGCTGAGAGGTCGGAGCCCGAGGGGGGGCTCTGCCCCCCGCCTTCGGCTCCCCCCGGAGTATTTGAGGCGAGATGAAGAGGCGGGCGGTCCCGTCTTCGGCGGGACATATCCGAATAACAGAATGATTTTCGGCGGCATTGTGCCGCCTGTGCGAATTCAATAACTGTTGCCGCAACATTTGACATCAAGGGGGATTCTCCATGTCCGACGCTGCCGACTTTGGCTTTGACACGTTGCAGATTCACGCGGGCGCCCGACCCGATCCGGCCACCGGCGCCCGGCAGACGCCGATCTACCAGACCACGGCCTACGTGTTTCGCGATGCCGATCACGCGGCGGCGCTCTTCAACCTCCAGGAAGTGGGATATATCTATTCGCGCCTGACCAACCCCACCGTGGCGGTGCTGCAGGAGCGCATCGCCACGCTGGAGGGCGGGGTTGGCGCGGTGTGCTGTTCCTCGGGGCATGCGGCGCAGATCATGGCTCTGTTCCCGCTGATGCAGCCGGGTTGCAACGTGGTCGCCTCGACCCGGCTGTACGGCGGCACGGTGCAGCAGTTCTCCAACACCATCCGCAAGTTCGGCTGGTCGGCAAAGTTCGTGGATTTCGACGACCTCGACGCGCTGCGGGCGGCCATCGACGACGACACGCGGGCGATCTTCGGCGAATCCATCGCCAATCCCGGCGGCTATGTCACCGACATCCCGGCCGTGGCCGAAGTGGCGCAGGAGGCGGGGATTCCGCTCGTCATCGACAACACCTCGGCCACGCCATGGCTGTGCCGCCCCATCGAGCAGGGCGCGACGCTGGTGGTGCATTCGACCACCAAGTACCTGACCGGCAACGGCACCGTGACCGGCGGCGCGGTGGTGGATTCGGGCAATTTCGACTGGTCCGCCAACGGCAAGTTCCCCTCGATGTCCGAACCCGAGCCCGCCTATCACGGGCTGAAGTTCCACGAAACCTTCGGGCCTCTCTCCTACACCTTCTACGGCATCGCCATCGGCCTGCGCGATCTGGGCATGACCATGAACCCGCAGGCGGCGCATTACACGCTGATGGGGATCGAGACGCTGAGCCTGCGGATGCAGCGCCATGTGGAGAACGCGCGCAAGATCGCCGCCTGGCTCGAGGCCGACCCGCGGGTGGAGACCGTCACCTATGCCGGGCTGCCGTCCTCACCCTGGTACGAGCGGGCGCAGAAGCTCTATCCAAGGGGCGCGGGGGCGCTGTTCACCTTTGCCGTGAAGGGGGGATATGACGCCTGCATCCGGCTGGTGGATTCGCTGCAGATCTTCAGCCACGTGGCCAATCTGGGCGACACGCGCTCGCTGATCATCCACCCGGCCTCGACCACGCACCGCCAGCTGACCCCCGAACAGCAGATCGCGGCCGGCGCCGGCCCCGGCGTGGTGCGGGTGTCGATCGGGATCGAGGACCCGGACGACCTGATCCGCGACCTCGACCAGGCGCTGGAAAAGGCTACCGCCTGACGGCCGCGCGACAGGCAAGGCGTTTCGAAACGCCTTGCCACGCGGTTTCGAAACCGCGTCAAAGCCGCTTTCAAGCGGCTTTTTCCTTACCGTTTGCGCACCCAGATGCTCTGCGCCCGCCCCTGCGCCAGGAACGGCAGGGCGGTCACCGCGTCGGGCCGCTGTCGTTGCAGGTAGTAGCCGGGCCAGAGCATCTCGTACGCCCCGCCCTGCAGCAGCGCATGCAGAAGATACTGCTCCCCCCAGCCGGGGCAGTCGTGGAAGAACCGCTTGGGATATTCCCAGGGCAGGAACACGTCGTGGACATGGATCACCACGCCCGAGGCCAGCGCCGGAATGATCCGGCAGAACAGTTGCGCCACGTCATTGGCCACGCGAACCTCGTGACTGGAATCGATGAACAGGACATCGCCCGACCCCAGATCCCCGAACAGCGCCGGATCGACCTCTTCGAGCCGCTTCTGTTCGAACCGGTCCACCAGATGAGCAATGTCGGCGCGCGGCCGGGGATCGATGGCGGTGATGACGGTGTCCAGGCCGCCATCGAGCGCCGCCTGACGGGTGATGCGGGTGGAATTGCCGCATCCCACCTCGATCACCCGCCGCGGCGCAAGGCGGCGGATCATCAGATAGAGCACCTCGGCATCGGGACTGTCATACCAGCCATTGCCCGACACATAGCCGGTTACCGTCCCCCCCGGATCGGCCAGCCGCGCCAGCGCCGCGGCATGCTCCCCGCAGGCCGCCGCCATCGGCGCCGGATCGAACTCCGCCATCCCCGGCGACAAGGCATAGACCGGCCGATCCAGCCCACCGGCCCGCTCGAAGGCCATCAGCCGGGCGCGCTCTTCCCTTTCGCGCCCGACATCCTTGACCATTACATCAAGTTCTTCAAGTAATGCATTGATCTTGTGAAATTTTCGTCTGGACATCAATTCATCTCCGGCATCTTCGTCAGGTGACGATCTGCATAGGCAGCCGCGCAGCCCCGCGCAAGCCGCTTCCACACCACCCCTTCCTCCTTCCGAAAACACTCCCGCCGGAGGCACGCGCGCAGCGCGTTCCCGGACCCTGGCCGATCAGCACTCGGCAACGCGGGTTCCGGTCAGCCGCGCATGTTCCAGAAGCGCGAACCGATCGGTCATCCCGGCAATATAGTCGGACACCACCCGTGCAAGCCCGACCTCTCCCTCGGCCCGGGCCACGTCGTCCTGCCAGCGATCGGGCATCAGGGCCGGATCGTTCATGTATAGCGGGAAGAGATCCTCCACTACCTGCCGCATGCGCGCCCGGATCTCCATCACCGATGGCGCCCGATACATGCGCCGGAACAGAAATGCGCGGATCTGCTCCAGATCGGCCCACAGCGCATCCGAGAACCGCACCACCGGATAGCCGGCCGCCCGGATCCCGCCTGCATCCTGCGCACCGCTGGCGGCCAGCAGCGCCCGCGAGCTTTCGATCACATCGGCAACCATCACCCCGAACACCCGCCGCAGCGCCTCGTGCCGGCGGCGGTGAGGGTCAAGCCCCGGCCAGCGCCGGTCTACCTCCCTGTAGGCATCGCGGATGATCGGCAGCGCGGCAATCTCCTCGTCGGTGAAAAGGCCCGCCCGCAACCCGTCATGCAGATCGTGATTGTTGTAGGCGATATCATCCGCCAGAGCCGCTACCTGGGCCTCGGCACTGGCATGGGTCTGCAGCTCCAGATCGTGCCGGGAAACATATTCCGCCAGCGCCCAGGGCAGCTCGCCCGTGACCGGGCCGTTATGCTTGGCGATGGCCTCCAGCGTCTCCCAGGTCAGGTTCAACCCGTCGAATTCGGCGTAATGCCGCTCCAGCTCGGTGACGATGCGGATGGCCTGCGCGTTGTGATCGAAGCCGCCGAAAGGCGCCATCAGCGCATGCAGGGCGTCCTCGCCGGTATGGCCGAAGGGCGGATGGCCCAGATCATGGGCCAGCGCCACCGCCTCGGTCAGCTGGACGTCCAGGCCCAGCGCGCCGGCAATGGTCCGCGCCACCTGCGCCACCTCGATCGAATGGGTCAGCCGGGTGCGGTAATAGTCGCCCTCGTGCTCGACAAAGACCTGGGTCTTGTGCTTGAGCCGCCGGAAGGCGCTGGAATGGATGATCCGGTCCCGGTCGCGCTGAAAGCAGGTCCGGAAATGGCTTTCCTCCTCGGCCACCAGCCGTCCGCGGCTGCGGGCCGGATCGCAGGCATAGGGCGCTCGCATCTGCCGTGTTGTCCTTGTCGCCTGTCCCTGCGGTTTCTATATTGCACCACGCGACAGATGGAAACAGCCGGAGACGCCCCCCATGCAGCTGCCCCCCAAGGTCACCGACCGCGCCTTTGCCCGGCTTGCGGAAATCGGCGCCGCCGAGCAGGGCCAGGCCCTGCGCGTCGCGGTAGAGGGCGGCGGGTGTTCGGGGTTCCAGTACGCGATCGAGCTCGATACCCCGAAGGAGGGCGACCTGGTGCTGGAAGGCCACGGCCAGAAGGTGGTGGTGGACAGCGTGTCCCTGCCCTTCCTGTCCAACGCGGTCATCGACTTCACCGAGGAACTGATCGGCGCGCGCTTCGTGATCGACAACCCCAATGCAACCTCCTCCTGCGGCTGCGGCACGTCGTTCTCGATCTGAATCCCCCCGCCCGGCTCTGAAACCGATTGACTCCGTACCATGGTACGGGAGCTAAGGCATGTCGCGAGAGATCGGGCTCGGCCATGCGCGATGCATCAGGGCGGGCGACCGCCCGGGCCGCGCGCGACCGGGGCGGAATCGGCGTGCGAGAACGCCACATGCCCCGGCGGCGCGGGCAGAGACAGATGACGGGAGGCACCGGGGCGCATGAAACGATTCGTCAAACGCTGGCTGCTGCCGGTCTTCGGCGCGGGCGTGGCGTTGTGGCTGATCTTTCGCCTCTATGGCGGGCTGGATTTCGCCCGCTTCATGGAGGGGCTGCGCACCGCAAATCCCCTGTGGCTTGCGGTTCTCGCCGCGGCGATCCTGCTTGAGCAGCTTCTTTCAGGCTGGAAATGGCGCCAGATCCTGGCCGATGTGAAACCGATAAGCACGCTTCGGCTGACCGGCGCGCTGCTGGCCGGATACGGGGCCAATGTCCTTGTGCCCGTGGGCATCAGCCCACTGGTGCGGGCCTGGCTGGTGGCCCGCCTCGACGGGCTCAGGATGGGCACGGTGCTGGCCACCACCGTCATCGCCCGCTTTCTCGACGGCGTGGTCTTTGCACTTTTTGCGGGCCTGGTGGCGGCGTCGGGGCGCATTCCCCGGATCGAGGGCGATCTGCGCCTGGGGCTGAGCATCGCCGGGGCGCTGAACCTCGCCCTGTTCGGAGGGCTGCTGTGGGTGCTTTTCCGCTACCGCGAGGTGTTCCTGCGCGACGGGCCGCTGCCTGCGCGAATTTTCGACCGCATTGCCCGGCGGCTGGGCACCAGCGGCCCCGAATTGCGGGCCTCGCTGGCCGGCGGCATCATCTGGCCGCGCGAGAGCGCCCGACGCATCGCCGCCATTGCCGCCGCGGTGCTGGGCAAGCTGGTGGCGGCCACCCATTTCCTGTGGGCCGGCCTTGCCGTCGGCGTGGTGCTGGGCCCGTGGGACTATCTGTTCCTGATGGTATTTGCGGGCTTTGCCATGGTGCTGGGCCGCTTCGTGCGAATCCCGGCCAGCTTCGTCTTCGGGGCGGGGTTTGCGCTCAAGGCGCTGGGGGTGGCGGATGAGCCGGCGCTGCTGATGATCCTGTTCAGCTACATCTTCACCATCATCCTGATGGTGGGGGTGGGGCTGGTGGTGCTGTGGCAGTCGGGTATCGACATCTCGCGCGCGCGGGCGGCGACAGAGGCGGAGGCGGAACATGCCGGCGGCTGAGCACGACGCGGTGCAAACGCGCCGCCGTTTTCGCCGGATCGCCGGGGCGGGAGCCGCCTTTCAGGGCGGCTCGGCCGCCGTGGACAGCGCCACGGTCGTGGCCAGCCTCGTGCACATGCTGACCGGCAGCGCGCTGGCGGTGGGATATGCCAGCGCGGTGCTGCGGCTGGGATGGCTGCTGTCGCAGCTGCCGGTGGGTTACCTGGCCCAGAAGGCACGGCGACGGATGCCGTTCTATGCCTTCGGCGCCTATGGCCGGGCGGCGGCGGCGGCAGCCATCGCGGCGCTGCTGTGGTGGGGATCGGAATGGCCGCAATTCGACTGGCCGCCGGTGCCGCTGGCCATCGGGTTCCTGGCGCTGTGGACGCTCTACGCCTTCGTCAGCGGCGTGGTCGCGGTGCCCTACAACGACATCGTCGGCCGCGCCATCCCCTCGCACCGCCGAAGCCGGATGCTGGCCTGGCGGTTCTTCGGCGGCGGACTTCTGGCCATAGCGGTGGCCGCTGCCCTGCGGCTGGCGCTGGAGGTGATGCCGCCGCTGAAGGCCTATGCGCTGGCCTTCGCCATGGGGGCGATTCTGATGCTGGTGTCGTCCACGCTGTTCGTTTCGGCAGGCGAGCCGGACCCGGCCCCGCGCGCCTCCCGCCCTGCGGCGCGGCCGGCGGGGATCGGAGCCTTCCTGCGCGAGGGGCTTGCCACCTTCCGCGCCGACCGCGCCTTCCGGCTGTTCGTGATCTTCCAGTGGCTGGGTTCGGCCACGCTCATGGCGCTGCCCTTCTACATCGTCGCCGCCCGCGAAAGCGGCATCGGTCTGGCCGGAACGGGCACGCTTCTTGGGGCGCAGACGCTGGGCGCGCTGGCCTCGAACCCGCTGTGGGGGCGGGTCGGAGACCGGATGGGCAAACGCGCGCTTCTGCGCCTGGTGGCAATGGTGCGGCTGGTGCCGCCGGCGCTGGTGCTGGTGGTGGCGGGCACGGGGGCCGGCATGGCGGGATTTGCGGCGCTGTTCTTCGTCATCGGCGCGATGATGAACGGGGTGACGATCGGCTATCTGGGCTACCTGATGGAAATATCGCCCGACGATCGCCGCCCGGCCTATTCGGCATGGTTCAACGCCCTTGCCGCCCCCGCCGCGCTGTCGCCGCTGCTGGGGGCGGCGCTGGTGGGGCTGATCGCCACCCCGGCGGTCTTCGTCGCCGCCATTGCCGCGGCGCTGGGCCAGCTCGCCGTGCTGTCGCGGATGCGCCGGGGCTGAGCCCGCCGCGCCGCCGCTCTCCCGTGCGGGTGCCGGCCGGGCACCGCCCCCGCAGGAAGGGAGGGCAAGGCCCAGCCATCCGGCCCCGGCCCGGCTACTTGGTCACGATCTCGGGCCCCATCAGCGCGTTGGGCAGCACCGTGGACAGCCACGGCACGTAGGTCACGAGGATCAGGAACACGAACAGCACCGCAAGGAATGGCAGGGCCGCCCTGACCACCCGCATCATCGGCATCCCCGCCACGCCCGACGTCACGAACAGGTTGAGCCCCACCGGCGGCGTGATCATCCCGATCTCCATGTTCACCACCATGATGATGCCCAGATGGATCGGGTCGATCCCCAGTTCGATGGCGATCGGAAAGACCAGCGGCGCCACGATCACCAGAAGCCCCGAAGGCTCCATGAACTGGCCGCCGATCAGCAGGATCACGTTGACCACCACCAGGAACAGCACCGGCCCCATTCCCGCGCCGAGCAGCGCGTTGGCCACCTGCTGTGGCACCTGTTCCTCGGTCAGGACCTGCTTGAGGATCAGCGCGTTGGCGATCACGAACATCAGCATGATGGTCAGCTTGCCCGCCTCGAACAGGGTGTTCATCGTATCGCGGTGGAAGAAGGCGGTCACCAGCGCCGCGGGCCTTTGCAGCAGCGTCAGGTTGCGCCCCTCGCCATCGCCCTTGAGCGGCCCCATGTCCCGATAGATGAAGCTGGCCACGAAAAACGCGTAGACCGAGGCCACGGCGGCCGCCTCGGTGGGGGTGAAGAAGGCCCCCGTGAGGCCGGGAATGCCGTAGATCCCCACCATGATGATGACGATCAGCATCAACCCCCAGAAGGCTTCGCGGAAACTGTCCCAGACCTCGCCCCAGCCTTGCCAGTCGCCCTTGGGCATGCCCTTGATGCGGGCCATGACATAGATCGCGACCATCAGCATCACCCCGGCCAGGATGCCCGGTATCACCCCGGCCAGAAACATCCGTCCCACCGACACCTCGACCGAGGCCGCATAGACCACCATCACGATCGAGGGCGGGATGAGAATTCCCAGCGTGCCGGCATTGCAGATCACCCCGGCGGCGAAATCCTTGGTATAGCCGGCCTGGCGCATCGCCGCGATCACGATCGAGCCGATGGCAACCACCGTGGCCGGAGACGAGCCCGACAGCGCCGCGAACAGCATGCAGGCGAACACCCCCGAAATCGCCAGCCCGCCGCGCAGATGCCCCACGCAGGCAACCGAGAAGCGGATGATCCGCCGCGCCACGCCCCCCGTCGACATGAAGGAGGAGGCGAGAATGAAGAACGGGATCGCCAGCAGGGTATAGTGCCCCTCGAAGGCGGAAAACAGCGTCTGCGCGATCGAGGCCAGCGAGCTGTCGGAATAGAGCAGCAGGAAGATGATCGAGCTGAGCCCGAGCGACACCGCGATCGGCACGCCCAGGAACAGCATCCCGACGACGAGAGCGAAAAGCAGGGCGACGGTCATCGGATCAGCCCTCCCCGCGGATGCGGGCATCCGCCACGTCGTCTTCGGCCTCGTGGCTGGCGATCAGCCGGTCGATCTCGCCGCGCCAGATTCGCGCCGCCGCCTGCACGAAGCGCAGCAGCAGCAGGGCCATGCTGAAAGGAAGGACCGCATAGGGAATGAAGCGGGGAATCTTCTCGTAGGCTTCGCCGTCATTCATCGGCCCCTCGATGAAGCGCAGCCAGTCGGGCATGGGAATGTCGTTGGTCTCGTACCACCCCTTGGGACGGAAGCGATCCTCGAAACCCAGCGGGAACCAGCGCCCCTCGGTCTGGGGCAGGTTGGCGAAATTGGCCCAGTAGTCCCACGCCCCCTTGAGCAGCAGGAAGGCAAAGGCGATGCACAGGGCCACCGAAATCAGCGCCAGCACCCGCCGCGCCGGTGCCGACAGCATGTTGATCGCCGCGTCCACCCCCAGATGGGCGTTCTTCTTGACCAGGTAGGACGCTCCCAGAAGCACCAGCCAGGCGAACAGGAACACGGTCAGCTCCAACCCCCACAGGATGTTGGAATTGAATGCCTTGCGCGCGATGACATTTGCAAAGGTGATGACCGTCATCAGCCCGAGGATCACCGCGATCAGCGTCTCCTCCAGACGGTCGATGAATGAACTGCCACGGCCCTGCATCGGCCCTCTCCCCGTCCTGAACTGTCCGAGAACCCGAAAAAATGGGCGCGGCGGACCCCTGCGTTCCGCCGCGCCCGTCTTCGGTGCCCGATCACATCTTGGCGTTGATGGCCTGGGCGGCGTCGATGTTTTCCTGACCGACATCACCCTTGAACTTTTCCCAGACCGGCTTCATCGCATCCACCCATTCCTGGCGCTGCTCGGGGGTCAGGGTGCGCACCACCCCGCCGGCGTCGATGATCGCCTGCTTGGCAGCCTCGTTCACGGCGGTGGATTCCTTGTTGCGGGTCTCGGTGACCTCCTTGAGGATGGTCAGGAACTGCTCGCGCACATCCGCCGGCAGGCTGTCGAGCCAGTCCACGCTGGCCACCACCAGATAGTCGATGATCCCGTGGTTGGTCTCGGTCACCCCGTCCTGCACCTCGAAGAACTTCTTGCCGTAGATGTTGGACCAGGTGTTCTCCTGTCCGTCCACGACGCCCTGCTGCAGCGCGCCATAGACTTCCGAGAAGGCCATCTTCTGCGGAATGCCGCCGATCGCCTCCATCTGCGCCACCAGAACGTCCGAGGATTGCACGCGGAATTTCAGTCCCTCGGCATCCTTGGGGCTGATCAGCGGCCTGTTGGCCGACATCTGCTTCATGCCGTTATGCCAGTAGGCCAGCCCCTGAAGGCCGCGCTTCTGCATCGAATCGAGCAGCGCCTGACCGGCGGGCGAGGCCTGGAAGGCATCCACCGCGTCGATGTTCTTGAACATGAAGGGCAGATCGAA
The DNA here is from genome assembly GCA_027000645.1 of Paracoccaceae bacterium. GTDB lineage: Bacteria > Pseudomonadota > Alphaproteobacteria > Rhodobacterales > Rhodobacteraceae > Jhaorihella. The sequence goes on from JALTNO010000017.1 coordinate 11,997, forward strand.
GATGCGGAACTTCTTGGTGAATTTCTCGAACTTGGACAGCGACGGCGCGGCCAGCTGCACGTCGCCCTGCAGCATCGCTTCGAGCACCTTGTTGTCGTTGTAGAGCGTGGAGTTCGGATAGACCTCCATGCACATCTTGCCGTCCATCTCGGCGTTCACCCGCTTCTTCAGCAGCTCGGCAGCAATCCCCTTGGGGTGCTTGTCGGTATTGGTCACATGGCTGAACTTGACGACGATCTCGCCATCGTCACAGCCTTCGGGATTGGCAAAGCTGGTGGTGGCAATGGCCGACAGCGCCAGGGCCGTGGCGGCAGTGGTCAGGAATTTCAGCATGGGTTCTCCTCCGGTTTTGTGCAATTTCGGTTTCCGAATACGGGGCGCGGCGACGGATGCCGAACGGCCCCGGCCGCGTCGGGGAAAGTGAAGCGAGTCGCGGCGAATCGCTCAACGTTTTGTTTGCCGATTCGGAGGATCAGGAATTTCCCATTGATTCCAGCACGTTGGAAAACATGCCCTCGGACTGCATCAAGGCGGACCGACCTCCTGTGCGGAATTTCGCACAGCCCTAGGGTCGGTTTGTGCGGAAATCCGCACAGATCAGCGCCGATAATCCTCGGGGCGAATCCCGTATTTGGCCAGCTTGTCGTAAAAGGTCTTGCGCGGCAGCTTGAGCGCCTTCGCCGCTTCCGAGGCCCGCCCCTTCTGCCGTCCCAGCGCCGCCACCAGCAACGACCGTTCGACCCGGGCAAGCTGCTCGGCCAGCCCCAGTTCGCCGGAGGGAACCGCCTCGTCGGGCATGCCGAGGACGAACCGCATGGCCGCGCTCATCAGCGAGCGGGCATTGCCGGGCCAGTCCCGCGCCATCAGGGCGGCGACATGTTCGGGAGTGACTTCGGGCGGGTCGATCCCGGCCTGCTCGGCCGCCTGATCCACATAGTGGCGAAACAGCACCGGGATGTCCTCGGGGCGCTCGGCCAGAGACGGGATGCGCACCTGCCCCACCTGCAGGCGGAAGAACAGGTCGGCCGAGATGACCGATTCGTCCAGCGCCGTGGTCGATCCCGCCACCAGCCGGGCATCGCACCCCTCTTCCAGCGCGGCCACCAGGGCGATCTGGCTGTCCGCCGGCAGCCGGGAGATTTCGTCCAGGAACAGCGTGCCCCCCGCCGCCGCGGCCAGCGCCCCGGACAGGGCGGCGCGGTCGAGGTCCTGCGCGGCGCGCTTCTCGAACGGCGCCTGCGCGCGGGGCGAGCACAGGTGGATGACCTCGGCCACCTTGGGAATGCCGCTGCCCGGGGGGCCGGTGACCAGAACCTCGGTGCCCAGATGCGCCAGCTTGCGCACCCGCGCGCGCAGCCCCTCGGCAAGCTCCGACACCCCGAAGATGAGCCGCGCGGCCGGGTCGCCGGATTCGCGCCGAGCGCGCTCGGCACGGGCTTCAAGCACCCCCCGGCGACGTTCAAGCGCCGCATGAAGAACCGCCAGCAGATCAGCGGGTGCACAGGGTTTCTCCAAAAAATCGAAGGCCCCCTGCTCGACCGCGCGCAGGGCCATCGGGATGTCCCCTTCGCCGGTCAGAAGAACCACCGGCAATTCCTCGTCCACCTGCCGCGCATAGGCCAGAAGGTGAAAACCGTCGCGCCCCGGCATGCGGATGTCGGACAGGATCACGCCGGGAAAATCGCGGGTGATGTGGTCCTTGGCCGCCACGAACGAGCCGACCGCAACCGGGTGCAGATCGGCCAGTTCCAGCGTCTGCGCCAGCGCCTCGCGCACCGCGCGGTCGTCATCCACCAGCAGCACGGTTCCGGTCATGCCGCCCGTTCCTCCTCTTGCCAGCGCTCGAGCGTCACCGCGAATTCGGCCCCGCCGCCCGGCGGGTTGGAGCCGCGGATGTCGCCGCCGAAGCTTTGCACGATCCCGTAGGAAATCGACAGCCCCAGACCCATCCCCTCGGAGGCGCCGACCTCCTTGGTGGTATAGAAGGGCTCGAACACCTTGTCCGGCATGGCGAGCCCCGGGCCGGTGTCGCGCAGCCGCACCACCACGCGATTGCCGCTCTCCTCGATGCGCAGGCCGATCACCTTGCGGGCGCTGCCGGCCATGGCATCGGCGGCATTGGTGACAAGGTTGACAAAGACCTGCCCCAGCCGCACCTCGCCGCCGCGCACCCAGATCGGCCCGGCCGGAGGGGCGTAATCCAGCACGATCCCCTCGCGCCGCAGCCGCGCCCCCGTCAGGTCGATGGCAGAGGCAAGGATGGCCACAAGATCCACCCGTTCGGCCGGCACGCTTTCCTGCCGGGCGAAGGCGCGCAGGTTCCTGATGATCCGTCCCATGCGGCGGGCCAGCTCCGAGATGCGGGCGAGGTTTTCGGCAGCCACGTCGGTGCGGCCGCGCTGCAGGAACTGCGCCCCGTTCTCGGCGAACGAGCGGATCGCCATCAGCGGCTGGTTCAGCTCGTGGCTGATGCCGGCGCTCATCTGCCCCAGCGCGCTGAGCTTGCCGGCCTGCACCAGATCGGCCTGCGCCTTCTTCAGCGCCGCCTCGGCCTCGTGCCGTTCGGCGATCTCGCGGCGCAGACGCTGATTGGCTTCGGAAAGCTCGCGCGTGCGCGCCGCGACCCGGTCCTCCAGTACCGCATTGGCCCGCGCCAGCGCCCGGCGGCGTTCGGTGACCAGATACAGAACCGCCCCGAAGGCCAGGAAGATCGCCGCCACCGCCGCCGCCTGCAGCGCTGCCAGCCGGCGGGCGGGGGCGACGTCGATCAGCACCTCTCCGGTCAGGCCGATCACCGGCAGCGCCTTCGACAGGTGCAGCGCGCGGGCGGGAATGTAGGGACCCCAGTCGGCCTGCCAGATCTCGTGCGGGCCGATGCGCGCCGCCCGGAAGGCGGGTGCCGGGCCTTCGGCAGGCGCCAGCCCCCTGCCCCCTGCCGCGCGCCGCCAGAACAGCAGCTCCGAGCGGTTGGAGATGAACACCTCGCCATCCTCGTCGGTGAAGAACACCACCGGCGCGCTGCCGGCCCATGTCTGCTCCACATCCTCCACATCGGCCACGACCACCAGCGCGCCGCGCACGCCGCCCCCGGTCGCAAAGACCGGCGCCGCATAGGAATAGACCCGCCGCCCCTCGCGCAGCCCGTGATCGGAGCCCAGCGCCCCCTGCATGGCGCGGCGGAAATCCGCGGTGCGGGCCACGCTTTCGCCGCCCGAACCCCGCGCGGCCACCTGCACCACGCCGGTCGCATCGGCATAGAAGATGTCCCAGGCCGAGGTCTTGTCGGCCACCTTCCGCAATGTTTCCCGCGCAGCCGCCCGGCCCCGTTCCTCGCCAAGATCGCGCAGCACCGGGTGATCGGCCATCAGCACCGCCAGCTCGCGATAGACCTGCAGCTGCGTGCTCAGCCGGTCGCTTGCCAGCGCCAGGTCGGCCGCCCCCCGCAGCGCCTGCCGGTCCAGCGCCTGCAGATAGCCATAGCGCCACACCCCGGCGGCAAGCGCCGCCACGGCGACCAGAAAGGCCGGAACGATCCAGCGGTGCCGAGGTCGCAACCCTGTCATGGCGGGCAGGTTAGCGCGACTTGCCGGGGGATTGAACCCGCGGGCAGGCCCGGCCCCGGCCGGGAGGCATGCGCCGGCAGACCCATCTGCCCCCTTCCCCCCCGGGCCGATCCGGTCCATAACGCGGCCATGCTGAAGACCCGCATCATCCCCTGCCTGGACGTGGCCGACGGCCGCGTGGTCAAGGGCGTCAATTTCATCGATCTGGTGGATGCCGGCGATCCGGTGGAATCGGCCCGCGCCTATGACGAGGCCGGCGCCGACGAGATCTGCTTTCTCGACATCCACGCCACCCACGAAAACCGCGCCACCATGTTCGACGTGGTCACCCGCACCGCCGAGCAGTGCTACATCCCGCTGACCGTCGGCGGCGGCGTGCGCAGCCACGAGGACGTGCGCGACCTGCTGCTGGCCGGCGCCGACAAGGTCAGCTTCAACTCGGCCGCGGTGGCCCGCCCCGACGTGGTGGCCGAGGCCGCCGACCGCTTCGGTTCCCAATGCATCGTGGTCGCCATCGACGCAAAGACCGTGGCGCCGGGCCGGTGGGAGATCTTCACCCATGGCGGGCGCCGGCCAACCGGCATCGACGCGGTGGAATTCGCCCGCACCGTGACCGCAAAGGGGGCCGGGGAAATCCTGCTGACCTCGATGGACCGCGACGGTACGCGCGCGGGTTTCAACATCCCCCTGACCCGTGCCATCGCCGATGCGGTGGACGTGCCGGTGATCGCCAGCGGCGGGGTGGGCACCCTGCAACACCTGGTCGAAGGCGTCACCGAAGGCCATGCCAGCGCGGTGCTGGCCGCCTCGATCTTCCATTTCGGCGACTACACCATCCGCGAGGCCAAGGAATACATGGCCGCCGCCGGCATCCCCATGAGGCTCACATGACCCCCCCGCACGGCTCCATCCTGCACGAGCTGGCCGCCACGATCGAGGCCCGCCGCGGCACCGACCCCGACAGCAGCTGGACGGCCAAGCTTCTCTCCCGCGGCCCCGAGAAATGCGCCGAGAAATTCGGCGAAGAGGCCATCGAGGCGGTGATCGAGGCCGTCCGCGGCGACCGCGCCGCGCTGACCCGCGAGGCGGCGGATGTCCTCTATCACCTTCTGGTCATGCTGGCCGCGCGCGAGGTGGTGCTTGACGACGTTCTGGCCGAGCTTGCCCGCCGTCAGGGCACAAGCGGGCTGGAGGAAAAGGCCGCGCGCAAGGGCTGAACTCTTCCCGGCGGGACGCATCCGAAACAGGTGTGGTTGCGGAGATCCGGCGTCGCGGCCGAACGCCGGCGTGTCATCTAGTCGTCGTGCTTCTTCTTGTCCTTGTCCTTGTCCTTTTTCTTCTTCTCCTTCTCGTCCTTTCCGTCTTTCTCGTCCTTTCCGTCTTTTTCGCTCTTGTCCTTCTTGCCGCCGTCCGCTCCATCGCCGCTGCCCGCGCCGTCATTGCCGCCTGCTCCGCTGCCACTTCCGGCCCCGCTTGCACCGCTTCCGCCGCCGGCGCCCGAATTGCCGCCCGCGTTCGATTTGCTGCCATTTCCTGCCCCGGAACCGCTGCCGGCGCCATTGCCGGACCCGCCCGCCGCGCCGGCAGTCGGAGACCGGGCCGACATGTAGGATGCGACATCGTCGGAAAGATTGCCGGTTCCGTCGAAAACGGCATCGAAGGCCGCCGCTGCCAAGGTTACGACCAGCGCCGCGAGAACAACCCAGTCAATCGTGATCGCCCCCTCTTCGTTCCGAACATACCGCCACAGTCGCACGACGCACCTCTCCGGCATCAAGCAAAACCCCGAAAATGGCCGTATGATCGGCTCGTCAGGATCCGCAAACGCAATTTTACGGAAATGTTGCCGCGCCGGGGTGGCAGGAATTTGTCCGAATCCGGGGCTTTCGATGACCGCATGCTCGCCGTTGCGGTGCGCTCAGAGCTTGGACGAGATCACCCCGGTATTGAAGCCGCCCATGCGCAGCTCTCCGAACAGGCGCTGGTATTCGATCTTCGGGCAGCGGTTCTGGATCACCGTCACCCCGCGCGCCTCGGCCCGGGCCGCGGCCTGGGGGTTTTCGACCCCGATCTGCATCCAGATCGTTTTCAGTTCGGGGAAGACCTCCAGCGCCTCGTCCACGATAGGGGGCACCAGCTCCGAGCGGCGGAAAATGTCCACCATGTCCACCTTCATCCCGATGTCGCGCAGCGAGGCGTGCACCGTCCGGCCGAACAGCATCTTTCCGGCATGTCCGGGATTGATCGGGATCACGGTGAACCCCTTCAGCGAAAGATAGCGCGCGACGTAATAGCTGGGCCGCACGGGGTTCATCGAGACCCCGACCATGGCGATGGTCTTCGTGGTGGTGAGGATCTTCTTGAGCAGGTCGTCGGAATAGTCAGGCATGGGCGCAAACTAGTGCGCCGGAAAGACCAGGTGAAGCCGAAAAAGAAAAGCGCCCGAAACTGGGAAATTCCGGGCGCCAGGTATGGAACGAGGGACAGTGAAATGACCTGCGGCAGTTCCGATCCGCGGTCACTGTGTCATTTAGGCAATCGTTGCTAAAAAAGAAGAGGGGATCGCGCCTTTGTGATTGATTTTCCGAATTTTTGTTCGATTTCCGGCACTTCGCCCGCGTCAACCCCGTGCCAGCCCCGTATCTGCCCCGTATCAGCGTTGCAGAACCGTGGGCCAGTTGGCCTCGGCAAGGGCCAGGTTTCCGGGGATGTCCCGTGCCCAGATGCGGAACATCTCGAAACTGTGGACGAGGTAGAGCTTGCCGTTCACGATCTTCCATGCCCTCGGGTCGGCGCTGTCCAGATAGCCGCGCGAGAGCGCATAGGCGCAATAGCCGCCATATTGCGGCGCATAGGCGCGCGGATTGGCCTCGAACCTGTCGCGGTTGGCCTCCGAGGCGAATCGCCAGATCGCGCCCTTCCACTCCAGCTGGATGTCCGGCCGCCCCGGCACGGGAAGCCCTTCGGTGAAATAGGCCACCGCATCGTATCCGCCGATGGCGACGCCGCTTTCGGCGTGAAAGAGCGGCGCACCGGCACGCGCGACATTCATCGGCGCCAGGGCAGCGAACAGGCTCAGAACCGAAACGATCAGGGCACGAAGAAACATCTCCACTCCTCGGGCGGCGACAGCGCAGGGAAATACGGCACAGGGCAATACTGCCCATTTCCGCAGCCGCCGGAAAGATGACCTGACACGGATGTGATCAGGTTTTCCCGGACGTGACCTCCTCGGCCTGCCGCCGCGAGGCATAAAGCGCCACCGCCGCGGCGTTGGACACGTTCAGCGACCCGAAACCGCCGGCGAAGTCGATCCGCACCAGCTCGTCCACCGCCTCCTTCGTCCGCGCCCGCAGCCCCGGCCCCTCGGCCCCCAGAACCAGCGCCACCGCACCCGCGCGCCGCCCCTCCAGCGCCTGCTCGATGCTGCGCGGGGCCTCGCCGTCCAGCCCCAGCACCACGAACCCCATGCCCTGCAGCGCGCCGATCGCCTCGGCCAGGTTGCGCACCCGCAGATAGGGCTGGCGCTCCAGCGCGCCGCTGGCCGCCTTGGCCAGCGCGCCGGTTTCCGGGGCCGCGTGGTGGCGGGTGGCAATCACCGCGCTGGCGCCGAATACCTCGGCCGAGCGCAGGATCGCGCCCACATTGTGCGGATCCGTCACCCGGTCGAGCAGCACCACCCGCGGCGCGGGGCGCCCGATCACCACGTCCTCCATCCGCCCCCAGTCCAGCGGCCGGACCTCAAGCGCCGCCCCCTGGTGCACCGACCCGGGATCGAGCGGCGCCGGAAAGGCGCGCGCATCGGCCAGCTCGGGGTCGATCCCCGCCTGCGAGATCGCCTCGGCCAGCTTGTCGCGGGCGTTCTTCGTCACGATCAGGCGCAGCTTTTCCCGGCGCGGATTGCACAGCGCATCGCGCACCGCGTGCAGGCCGAACAGCCACACGGTTTCGGCGCCGGCGGCCTTGCGCCGGCGTTCCTTCTCGATCACCCATTTCGGTTTTTTCATCGCGCGCGATCCCGGTTGATTGATGTGGCGGAGCGGACGGAATTTCGCGGATTTTCCTGTTGACGCCCCTGTGCGGCGCTAGTAATCACGCCCCCGCACCGGGTGCAATGGCAACCGGCGCGGGCGACGTGCTGCAAGGTGCGGCAGCGGACTGTAACTCCGCCGGGGAGACCCATGCCTGGTTCGATTCCAGGGTCGCCCACCACTTCCCCCCCCGACATCTCCTGCCGATCGCGGCCGAAGCCGGCCGGCCACGGCATCACATCCCGCGCCGACATCCCCGCCAGCCCGCCACCGCCTCTTCAGGCGACGTCGGCGACGCCTTTGCCGACGGCATCCACCACCCATGCCTCCAGCCTGTCGAGATCCGGTTCGATCCGCTCGGCAAGTCCCCCCGAGAACGCGACGAAGCGATCCTCGTTCAGCCCGTTCACCCCGGCCAGAACCGGGATGCCGCGCAACATCGCCTCGCCGATCAGAGGGCGAAAACCGCGCCCGTCGGCCTCGTGCTTGCCGAACTTGTTGACGATCAGCAGCTGCGGGGAGTCCTCCTCGATCGTCGCCGACACCAGCGCCACCGCGCGTTCCAGCTCGGACGGGTCCAGCCGGCAGCCGCGCGATTCGCTGCCCAGTGACTGCGAAATCCGGATCGTGTCGCCATCGGGCAGAACCCGCAGGTCCATGTCGCATTTCGTGTTGTCGGCACATTCGGTGTTGGTCTGCACCACCCCCGACAGGCCCAGCCCCCGCGCCAGAAGCCGCTCGGCCAGCGCGCTCAGCAGCCGGTCGGTGGCGCCGCGCGCCTCACAGATCACATAGCCCAGTTTCATGGCCCCATTTCCCCTCTGCATGGCCCGTTCGGACACTGGATATCACCCGGCGGCGGTAACGGCCAGTGATGCGATGGTCGCCCCTCCCCTTCCCGGCCGCCACCGCCGAGCTTCACGGAAGCGGCGAAACCCCTATGATCGCGGGGTGCAGCCATATCAGCAGGCCATAGAGCAGTGCCGCCCTGGCGATCTGCCACGGCGTTGCGCGGAACTGCAGGAAGCCGCGCAGCGACAGGCGGGCGGTGTTGCGGGCCAGCGTCGCCCAGGTCTCCTCGCCCAGTTCGCGCCGGTAGCGGCGATCGACCGCAGCCATGCCAAACGCGGAAAAGGCGGCGAAAAGGCCGAACAGGATGACATGGGCCAGGTCGCCGTTGGCCAGCAGGTGCGCCAGCGCCCACAGCAGCATCGCCAGCAGCAGCGGGTGGCGGGTAAAGGCCAGAACGCCCGGCCGGTCGGGGTCGAACCGCCCCTTGCCCATGCCGCCGAAGGACAGCGGGTTGACGCCCCCCGCCCCCAGCACGGCCAGCAGGCACACGAAGGGCATCACCAGGATCGGAACCCAGCGCAGCCAGTCGGCGGGTGGGATCACCTCCACGTAGGGCGCACGCGCCGCGGCGACGATCAGCCACCACAGCAGGCCCAGCGACAGCAGGCTGTAGGCGATGAAATAGCCCCGCAATCCCAGCCGCGCCACCAGCCACGGCCGCACCGGCGGGCGCACCGGGATGGCGTGGCTGAGCAGGAACAGGATCAGCGCGGCGGCGAATTCGGCCCACCCGGTCATGGCCTGCCCCCATCCGGCACCGGCCGCAGCCGGGGCAGCAGTTCGGCCAGCGCGCCCAGCACGATCAGCACCGCGCCTGCGGCCTGAACGGCACTGAACGGCTCGTCCAGCAGCAGCACGCCCGAAACCACCCCCATGAGGATTTCGGCGGTGAGCAGAAAGGTCAGCAATGCCGGCGGCAGGCGGCGCGCGCTCCACAGGGTCAGGGCAAGGATCGGCAGGACATAGACGATCCCGGTGGCCATGCCCTGGGCCACCGGCCCGGGAGGAGGCAGCGAGATCCCCTCGGCCAGCGCGAACAGCACCCCGACCAGCGTGGCCCCGAACGCGGTTCCCACGATCAGCGAGCCGCCCGGATTTGCCGGTGCCGAGAAGATCAGCGCCGCGCCGGCCGCCCAGCACATCCCCGACACCAGCGCCAGCACGTCGCCCGGGCCGATCGCCGCCACCGAGATGCCGCCCCCCATGACCAGCGCCGCCCCCGACAGCGCCGCCGCGATCGCCACCGTCGAGGGCCAGCGCCACGGCAGGCCCAGGAAACGCCACTCGATGAACTTGCTCCAGGCCGGGGCAAGGTAGAACAGCAGCACCGCCCGCACCACGTCGCCGTGAACCAGCGCCAGCGAGTACGCCCCCACCGCCGCGCCGGCCAGTGCCGTGCCCAGCAGCGCCCGGCGGTCCAGCCGCAGGGCCTCGCGCCGCGCGGCCACCCATGTCAGCGCTCCGACCAGCGCACCGCCATTCATGGCGATGCCGCCCATGGCACCGTCAAGCCCGCGCGCTTCGAGCCAGCGCACCGGCACCCACCACAGGCCCCAGATCGCCGCCGCCAGCGTGGCAAGGAAAACCGGCTTCAGCCCGGTCCCGTTCATGCGTGGGCCCCGCGCGCTGTCATGATGCGACCGGGCGGATGGAAGCGCAGCGGCCGGGTGCTCTGCCCCCGGACCCCGGGAGTATTTGCGGCAAGAGGAAAGGGGAAGGTGCCGCGGGACGTTCCGGGACAGCCATGTGCCGGGGGGTTGCAAGATATGGGGCGTTTCGCATCGTCGTTCACAATCCCAGCGCGCGCCGCCTCTCGGCGGCAAAGCCCTGCACCAGCCGGTCCGAGATGAAAGCGAGAATCGCCATCGCCGCCCCGGCCGAGAGTCCCAATCCCACATCCGCCCGGCCCAGCGCAAGATAGATCGACTGGCCCAGCCCGGTGGTCCCGATCAGCGCCGCGATCACCAGCATGGCGAAGGCGTAGAGGATCGTCTGGTTCAGTCCCAGCAGAATGGTCGGCGCGGCCCACGGCGCGCGCAGGTCGCGCAGAATCTGCCAGTTCGTCGCCCCCGAGGCGACCGCCGCCTCCAGCAGTTCGGGCGGGGTCGAGATCAGCCCGTGCCGGGTATAGCGGATCATCGGCACCACCGCATAGGCGCAGATCGCCAGGAAGGCCGAGAACTCGCCGATCTGGAAGAACATCAGCACCGGGATCAGGAACACGAAGAGCGGGATCGTCTGCAACATGTCGCAGACCGGCCGGACGAGGCGCCACACGGTCGGGCTGAGCGCCGCCCACAGGCCGATCAACCCGCCCAGCACGGCGCAGGCGAGGACCGCCGCGCCGCTCAGATAGAGCGACAGCAGCGCCCGCTCCCACAGCCCCGACAGCAGGATGGTCGAGAGCAGCCCCACCGACAATGCCGCCAGCCGCCAGCCCCCCGCCATCCATCCCAGGGCGGCCGCGCCCACCAGCACGAAGGGCCAGGGCAGGTTGGCAATGCCGGTTTCCAGCACCCCGGCGCCGATCAGCAGCATCAGCCCCGCCATCGCCCGACCGCGCCAGACCAGGACGAGGCACAGCAGCGCGGCCGCGGCAAACAGCGCTCCGCTCATCGCCGGGGTCCAGGCAAAGCCCCAGGTGAAGGGCAGAACCGCCTGATCCAGCCCGATCCGCAGCGGCAGCAGCACGAAGAACATCACGCCGTTCTTGATGCCGGCCAGCCAGTCGCCATTGGCGGCGGTGAATTCGCCGAGGCCGCGATCCACCGCATCGGCCAGCGGGGCGAGAAGATCGAAGCCGCTCGCCTCGGGCAGGCGGGCGCCGAATACCACCGCCAGTCCCACCGCCAGCCCCAGCAGGCCATAGGCGATCCGGGGATCGTGCCGGCGCCGTTCGGTCGCCAGCGCGCCGCTCATGCGGTCGATGACGACGGCAAAGACCACGATCACCAGACCGGCCAGCAGGCTCTGCCCGAACTGGGCCTTGCGCATGGTCAGCAGCACCTCCCAGCCGATATCGTCGAACCCGCCGATGACGGCGGCAATGATGACCATGGACAACGCCGCCATCAGGGACTGGTTCACGCCCACCATGATCTGCGCGGAGGCCGAGGGGATCTCGACCTCGAACAGCTGCCGCAGGCGACCCGCGCCGGACATCACCGCGGCCTCCCTGATCTCGCTCTCGATCCGTTCCAGCCCCAGGATCACGTTGCGCGCCATGGGCGGGGCGGCATAGATCGCGCTGGCGATCAGGCCGACCACCGGGCCGAATCCGAACAGGATCAGAAGCGGCGTGAGATAGGCGAAGGTCGGCACCGTCTGCATCACGTCCAGCACCACCTGAACCGGGGGCTTGAGGCGCGGGAACTCGTTGGCCAGGATGCCGATCACCCCGCCCGCGATCAGCGCCAGCGGCACCGACACCGCCACCAGCGCCAGCGTGTTCATGCTCTGGCTCCAGTAGCCCGAGGCCAGGACGAAGGACAGCCCGACAAACCCAAGCGCCGCCATGGGCAGCCCGCCCAGATACCAGCCGATGGCGGTGACGGCGCCGATCACCACCGGCCAGGGAGTCGCGCCCAGCGCAAGATCGGCCCAGCCCATGGGATAGCGCAGCAGATCGGAAAACAGCCTTGCCGCGGGCTTGAGCCAGCCCAGCAGCCAGCCCACCCCGTCGCCGACCCATTGCGTGGCCGGCAGGGTCCACTCGGCGGGCCATGTCACCACCCAGGGGAACGCCGGCTCAAGCGCAAGGCTCAGCGCCCCGGCCAGCAACACGATCAGCGCCGCCCGCACACCGGGTGTCAGGACGCGCGGCGCGGGGGCCTGCCCGGACGGAGCGGTCATGGCTCCTCCACCTGCAGCGCGGCGGCCAGGTCGGCCGGGTTCACCGCGCCGATCACCCGGCCCTGCCCGTCATGCACCGGCACCGGCTGATAGAGCGCCATGCAGCGGGCAAGGGCCGCATCCAGCGTCATGTCCGCGCGCAGCCCCGGATCGTCCGGCCCCGGCGCCAGCTGCGCGACAGGCTGCATGACCGAGGCCACCCGCGCATGCCGCCCCTTGGCCACGTCGCGGGAAAAGGCGCGCACATAGTCGTCGGCCGGGCGCAGCACGATATCGGCGGGCGCGCCGATCTGGACGATGCGCCCGTCGCGCATGATGGCAATGCGATCGGCCAGTTTCAGCGCCTCGGCGATGTCGTGGGTGATGAAGATGATGGATTTCTTCAGGCTTCCCTGGATGCGCAGGAACTCGTCCTGCAGCTGCCGGCGGATGAGCGGGTCGAGCGCCGAAAACGGCTCGTCCAGAAACCAAATGTCGGGATTGACCGCCAGCGACCGGGCAATGCCCACCCGCTGGCGCTGGCCGCCCGAAAGCTCGCGCGGGAAGGCGCCCTCGCGGCCCTCCAGCCCGACCAGGGAAATCACCTCCTGCGCGCGGGCGCGCCGGCGGGCGCGGTCCAGCCCCTGCACCTTCAGCGGATAGGCCACGTTCTCGGCCACGGTCATGTGTGGAAACAGGCCGAAATGCTGGAACACCATCCCCATCTTTTCGCGCCGCAGCTGCGTCAGCCGCTGCTTCGAGGCGCGGGCGATGTCCTCGCCGTCAAGCGCGATCTCGCCCGAGGTGGCCTCGATCAGCCGCGCGATGCAGCGCAGGATGGTGGACTTGCCGGACCCGGAAAGGCCCATGACGACGAAGAGCTCGCCCTTGCCGACCTCGAAACTCGCATCCCGCACCGCCGGGATCAGGCCCGATTGCTGCAATGATCTGGCCGCCGAATCGACATCGCCTCCGGACCGCTCCAGCGCCCTGTCGAGCGCCTTGCGCGCATTCGGGCCGAACACCTGCCAGACATTCCGGCAGGCGATCGCCGGCACCCCCGTCCCGGTCACGTCGCGCAGCCTATTTCGTCGCCGCGTCCACCACGGGGCGCCACTTGGATTCGTTCTCGGCCATCCACTTGGCGACCACCTCTTCCAGCGACCCGCCATCCACGTCGATGGCGCCCATCAGCGGCTGCTGGTCCTCGACCGACAGCGTGTAGTTGGACAGGATCTCGAAGGCGGCGGGCCACTTGTCCTTCATCCCCGCCCAGGCACCCTTGAAGATGCGCGAGGCGGCAAAGTCGCAGTCGTTGACCTCGTTGGGATTCGGACCCCAGGCGGGATCGGTGAAACAGGCATCCTCGGCCTTGGGCAGATCGACGAACTTCACGTCATAGGCCGACATCGCCCAATGCGGCTGCCAGAACGTGATGAGCAGCGGCGACTTGCGCTCGGTCGAGGCGCGCAGCTCGGCGATCAGCGCCCCTTCCGAACCCGCCGGCACCGCCTTGAACGGCAGGCCCAGCCCCTTCATCCGGTCCGCCCCCGGCGTGCCCCAGTCGGCCGGGTAGTCCACCAGGCGGCCCTGGGGGATGGTCTCGGCGGTGGCAAAGACCTGCGCGCAGTTCTTCAGCGCCTGCCAGTCCGGCAGGCCGGGGCACAGATCGGCCACATGCGCCGGATAGGCGATCCCCTCGCGCGCATCCAGCCCCAGATCGCCCAGCTCGACGATGGTGCCCTCGGCCACCTTCTTGGCGTAGTCGTCGCTCACATTCGACGACCACAGCTCGAGCGCGGCGTCGATCTCGCCATCGGCGATGGCCTGAAACATGTTCATGTACCCGGCGGTGACATACTCGACCTTGTAGCCCGCCGCCCTGAGCATCTCGCCCGCGATGCGCGTGGTCACGTGCTGACCGGTCCATTCGTTGACGGCCAGCTTGATCGGCTCGTCAACCGCGCCCAGCTCTGCCGCGCCGGCCCCCCCGGCAAAGGCGGCAAGGGCAAGTCCGAATCCCAGTGCTTTCATCTTCCATCTCCCGATGAGTTTTTATTGACTGACGAGTCAATAATACCTCCTGCCCGGTTGGGCAACAATTTTGCGCAAACCACCCACCGCACGACATGATCCACCCGCCCCCTTGCCGGTCCCTGCCCCGGAACCTTCCCGGTCCGGCCGGTCAGGGCAGAAAGCTGCGCCCCGGCCCCTGCGCCGGCACGCCCAGATGCCGCGCGACGGAGGCGGCCACGTCGGCAAGACCCACATGGCCCGCCGAACCCGATCCGGCCCCGGCCACCAGCACCGGCACCCGTTCGCGGGTGTGATCGGTTCCGGTCCATGACGGATCATTGCCGTGATCGGCGGTGATGACCAGCAGATCCCCCGCCCGCAGCCGCGGCAGGATCTTCCCGATTTCCCGGTCGAACCATTCCAGCGCGCGGGCATAGCCGGCAATGTCGCGCCGATGCCCGAAATTGCTGTCGAACTCGACGAAATTGGCGAAGGTGAGGCTGCCCGCTTCGGCATCGGCCACGCGACCGGCCAGATGCCGCATCAGCTCGGCATCGGTTCCCTTCACGCTGGTGTCGATCCCCCGCATGGAAAAGATGTCGCCGATCTTGCCGATGGCGTGAACCCGCCCCCCGGCCTGCTGCACCCACTCGGTCAGCACCGGCGCCGGCGGCGCAATGGCGAAATCCCGCCGGTGCGGGGTACGGCGAAAGCCATGCGCGGCATCGCCGACGAAGGGCCGGGCGATCACCCGCCCCACACGGCGTTCATGCAGCAGCGGCGCGATGTCGGCGCACAGCTTCAGCAGCCGCTCAAGCCCGAAGGTCTCTTCATGCGCGGCGATCTGGAACACGCTGTCGGCCGAGGTGTAGCAGATCGGCCAGCCGGTGCGCATGTGCTCTTCACCCAGCCGCTCGATGATCGCGGTGCCCGGCGCATGGCAGTTGCCGAGGATCCCGTCCACGCCCGCCGCGCGCATGACCGCCTGAACGATCTCGTCGGGAAAGGCGGGCACGGTGTCGGGGAAATAGGTCCACTCCCAGGGCACCGGCAGCCCGGCAAGCTCCCAGTGCCCCGACGGGGTGTCCTTGCCGCGCGAGACCTCGGTCGCCGCCGCCCACAGCCCCGTCGGCTCGGCCTCCAGCCCCGGTGTCGCGGCGCCGCTGGCCAGGCGGGTCGCCGCGCCCAGCCCCAGCGCGTCCAGATGCGGCAGCGCCAGGGGACCGCTGCGGCCCTCGTCGGCGCGCCCCTCGGCGCAGGCCCGGGCGATATGGGCCACCGTGTTGGCCCCGCTGTCGGGCACATCGCCGTTGAAATAGCGATCCGCATCCGGCGCCCCGCCGATGCCCACCGAATCCATCACCACCAGAAAGGCGCGCGTCATGGCCCCAGCCTTTCACGTATCAACGCCGGCACGGGCGCGGGATCCGGCGAAATCGTGATCGCCGCGCGCACCGCCGCCACGGCCGCCCGGGCGGCATCCTCGCGCGCGGCATGAATCACCGCCAGCGGCTGGCCGGCCTCGACCTTCTGCCCCAGCCGCACCACCTGCGCCAGCCCCACCGAAGGGTCAATCCGGTCGCTTTCCACCTGCCGCCCGCCGCCCAGCGCCACCACGGCCAGCCCCAGCGCCTCGCCATCCATCGCCGCCACATGGCCGGCCTCGCGGGCGGGGACCTCGCGGATCACCACCGCCTCGGGCAGAAAGCGCGCCCAGTCCTCGACGAAGCGCACCGGCCCGCCCTGCGCCGCGACCATGCGCCCGAAACGTTCGGCCGCGCGCCCGTCCCGGATCGCGGCGCAGGGCGGGCC
>JALTNO010000018.1 GCA_027000645.1 Paracoccaceae bacterium
GGGGCTGGCCTGTGCGCATCGGTTGGCGATGCTCGGGCACGAGGTGACGATCTTCGAGGCGCGGGAAAAGCCCGGCGGGCTCAACGAGTACGGAATCGCCGCCTACAAGGCGGTGGACGGCTTCGCCACGGCCGAGGTGGACTGGTTGCTCGGGATCGGCGGCATCCGCATCGAGACCGGCCGCGCCCTGGGCAGGGGGCTGACGTTGGAGGCACTGAGAGCCGATCACGACGCGGTGTTCCTCTCCATCGGTCTGGGCGGGGTCAATGCCCTGGGTGTTCCGGGCGAGGATCTGGCCGGCGTGCGCGACGCGGTGGATTTCATCGCCGAGCTGCGTCAGGCGGACGATCTGGCTTCGCTGCCGGTGGGGCGCGACGTGGTGGTGATCGGTGGCGGCATGACCGCGATCGATGCGGCGGTGCAGGCAAGGCTGCTGGGGGCGGAGAACGTCACCATCGCCTATCGGCGCAGCCGGGCGGAGATGCCGGCCAGCCGCCATGAGCAGGATCTGGCCGCGACTCGCGGGGTGCGGCTGATGTTCAACGTCCGCCCCGTCAGGGTGCTGGGCGAGGGCACGGTCAGCGGGATCGAGCTGGAATACACCCGCGTCGAGGACGGCGCGGTGAAGGGAACCGGCGAGACGGTGACGCTGGCCGCCGATCAGGTCTTCAAGGCCATCGGCCAGACGCTGATGGGCGCCCCCGAGGGGCTGACCATCACGGGCGGCAAGATCGCCGTCACCGGGGCCGGGCGGACGGGTATCGAAGGCGTCTGGGCCGGGGGCGACTGTGCCGCCGGGGGCGAGGATCTGACCGTGACCGCGGTGGCCGAGGGACGCGACGCGGCGCTGGACATCGATGCAGCCCTGCGCCGCTGAGGCCGGGCAGTGGCTGATGCGCACCGCAAGCAAGCAAGAGACGCTCTGACAGGGAGGCCGGATCAATGGCTGATTTGACGACCGAATTTCTGGGGATCACTTCTCCCAACCCGTTCTGGCTGGCCTCGGCGCCGCCGACCGACAAGGAATACAACGTCCGCCGCGCCTTCGAGGCCGGCTGGGGCGGCGTGGTGTGGAAGACCCTGGGCGAGGACGGCCCGCCCATCGTCAACGTGAACGGGCCGCGCTATGGCGTGGTGCACGGTCCCGACCGGCAGGTGCTGGGGCTGAACAATATCGAGCTGATCACCGACCGGCCGCTGGAGGTGAATCTGGAAGAGATCGCGCGCGTCAAGGCGGACTGGCCCGACCGCGCGGTGGTGGTGTCGATCATGGTGCCCTGCGACGAGGCATCGTGGAAACGGATCCTCCCGCGGGTGGCCGAAACCGGCGCCGACGGCATCGAGCTGAATTTCGGCTGTCCGCACGGGATGAGCGAACGCGGCATGGGCGCGGCGGTGGGTCAGGTGCCCGAATATATCGAGATGGTCACCCGCTGGTGCAAGGACAACTACGACCGCCCGGTGATCGTGAAGCTGACCCCCAACATCACAGACATCCGCTATCCGGCGCGCGCGGCGAAGAACGGGGGCGCCGATGCGGTCAGCCTGATCAACACCATAAGCTCGATCACAGCGGTGGATCTGGACAGTTTCAGCCCCGAGCCCTCGATCGACGGCAAGGGCACCCACGGCGGATATTGCGGGCCGGCGGTGAAGCCGATCGCGCTGAACATGGTGGCCGAGATCGCCCGCGACCCGGAAACCGCCGGCTTGCCGATCAGCGGCATCGGCGGGGTGACCACCTGGCGCGATGCGGCCGAGTTCATGGCGCTGGGGGCGGGGACCGTGCAGGTCTGCACCGCGGTCATGACCTACGGCTTCAAGGTGGTCGAAGAGATGATCTCGGGGCTTTCCGACTGGATGGACGAAAAGGGCCATGAGCGGGTGTCCGATTTTGTCGGCCGGGCGGTGCCCAACGTGACCGACTGGCAGTATCTCAACCTCAACTACATCACCAAGGCGGTGATCGACCAGGACAAGTGCATCAGGTGCGGGCGCTGCCACATCGTGTGTGAGGACACCT
>JALTNO010000019.1 GCA_027000645.1 Paracoccaceae bacterium
CACCGGCCCGATGCGGGGCCCGAACTGATCGAGTCGGCGCTGGCCCATGTGGCCCCTCTGGCCGAGTCGCGCCGCACCGTGTAAGCATCGCCCGGGGAAAATGCCGGGGGCAGATCTCCGGGCGATCGGGGAGGCGGGGGACATGCCGGATACGGTTCTGTTTTTGCAGATGGGGGCGATGCTCATGGCCATCGGCGCCTTTGCGGGGGTGCTGGCGGGGCTTCTGGGCGTGGGCGGCGGCATCGTTCTGGTGCCGTCCTTCTTCTATGCCTTCAAGACGCTGGGCTATGGCGGGCCGCAGCTGATGCAGATGTGCCTTGCCACCTCGCTGGCCACGATCATCGTCACCTCGGTGCGCTCGGTCCACAGCCACCACCGGCGCGGCGCGGTGGACTGGCAGATCCTGCGCGGCTGGGGGCCGGGGATCGCGCTGGGCGCGGTGGCGGGGGTGCTGGCGGCCTCGGCGCTGCGCTCGGTCACGCTGCAGGCGGTGTTCGGCATCCTCGGTATCGCCATCGGCCTCTATCTCGGCTTCGGGCGCAGCGAATGGCGGCTGGGCGAGGCAATGCCGCGCGGGATCCGGCGCGCAGTCCTGTCGCCCCTGATCGGGTTCCTGTCGGTGCTGATGGGCATCGGCGGCGGCAGCTTCGGCGTGCCGCTGATGACCCTCTTCAATACGCCCATTCACCGCGCCGTGGCCACCGCCGCGGGTTTCGGCGTGATCATCGCCGTCCCCTCGGTGACGGGATTTCTGTTTCTCGAAATCGACCCGGCACAGCGCCCGCCCTTCACCATCGGAGCGGTGAATCTCGTGGCCTTCGCCATCGTGGTGGCCATGACCATGGTGACCGCGCCCTGGGGGGTGCGGCTTGCCCATGCAATGGACCCCAAACCGCTGCGACGGGTCTTCGCCGTATTCCTGACGCTGGTGGCACTGAACATGCTGCGCAAGGCGCTGGGATGGTAGATTCCTTCCGCGCCCGCGGCTGGGCACGGTTCCCCTGGCATCCGGCCACTGCCCGCTGGGCCGAACGCGCCCGCGAGGATGCCCGTCGCGCCGCCCGCGATCCCGCCTTCGCCCGGTGGCATGTCTGCGAGGGCACGTGGTTCGTGGGAGTCGATGCGCTGGGCAATGACGCAACCGGCGCGGTCGGAGGCCGGCCGCTCGCCGGCCCGGCGCCGGACTTCATCGCCTCCCTGTTCGGACGAATGCCCCCGCTGCATCCGGGGCAGGTCTCGGCCGTTCATCCCGGCTATCCGCGCCCGCGCGAAGGCGAATCCGACGCCGCCTTCCGGTTTCGCCGCGACCGGGACGCCGCGCATGTGGACGGCATCAGGGCCGAAGGGCCCGACCGGCGGCGCCGTATCGGCGAACGCCACGCCTTCATCCTTGGTCTGCCGCTGACCCGGACCGATCCCGGCGCCGCGCCGCTGGTGGTCTGGGAGGGCAGCCACGAGATCATCCGTGCGGCGCTGCTGGACGCGCTTGCCCCGCACGATCCCCGCGACTGGGCCGAGGTGGACCTGACCGGGGCCTACACCGCCGCGCGCCGGCGAATATTCGAAACCTGCCCCCGCCGCATCCTTCATGCCCGCCCGGGCGAGGCCTGCCTGCTGCACCGCCTCGTCCTGCACGGCATCGCCCCGTGGCAACCCGGCGCCAAGGCGCCGCCCGACGGGCGGGTGATTGCCTATTTCCGCCCGCTCATGTCCGGCACCTGCGCCGACTGGCTGCGCGCGCCATAGCCCCTTCACCTTGCCGAAAATACTCCCGCCGGAGGCACCGCCGCGCGTCAGCGCGCGGCTGAAATAAACCCTGGCCCGGAACGGGCCGCCGCATGAACTTTCCCGCGCCTCAGCCTCTCCGGCGGCCCGCCCGCCCGCCGCGGCGGCCCGCCAGAAGCGGCGCGCGCGCGGGCAGAGCAGCACGGATCCTTGCGCGCTCATCGGCGCTCATGGTGGACCAGCGCGCGATCTCGTCGCGCGTGCGATGGCAACCGGTGCAGATCCCGGCCCGAGG